>CALISK010000408.1 GCA_938041625.1 uncultured Tenacibaculum sp.
ATTGAGACAACTAAAGACAAAGAAGGTAAACCAGTCGAACACTTTCCTGCTCAGGTTTTTTCTGAGTTACTTAAGCTTATAGAAGAGGCGATAAAAGAAGGAATGGCATATTGTAAAGATAATGGCGTTGATCTTCAAGCAATCTTAGATATTGGAGAAAAAGGCTTTAAAGAAATCGAATTATTTCAGGACTATGCGGATATTCTACTAAAAAAAGATGATGTCAAAAAGAAATTCAATTTATACACCAATACCATTACCTCCCTCTATGATTCTGCTCGTCCTGAAATCTATCAACGAGTAAATATTAAACATACCAAAGAGGTTTTTGAATTTCTTCAAAACATCGTCAATCGTAACCAAGATCAGCAGCCACTTGAGGAAGCTAGAGGCAAAATGGCAGACCTTTTAGATAAGTCGGTACAATCCCAAGGGGACCTTGCCAATGATCCTATCGAATCATATACTATTAAAGAATACGATAGATTTGACCTTTCTAAATTCAATATCGAAGCACTCAAAAAAGAATTCAAAGAAAAGAAGCATAAGCACATTGCTTTTACAGATTTAAGAGAGTTGCTACAGTACAAACTGAGGCAAATGCTAAGAGGTAATAGTACGTATGTACATTTCGTTATTCGCTACGAGCAAATTATTGATTCCTACAACTCAGACAGTATTAGCCTTCAAGAAGCCATTGATGGTCTTGGTGAAATCATGGATGACATGTCGAAAGCGGAAAAAGAACGAATAAGTATGGGGATGACTCCTGAACAAAAAGAGATTTTTGATTTATTGAAAAAAGATACATTAACCAAAGCAGAAAGAAAACGTGTAGAAAAAGCAGCTATTGAATTATTTGACTATTTGGATGGGGAGAAAGGTCGAGTATTGGTAGTAGACTGGCATAAAACTAAACAAACAAGAGAAAAAGTTAAAACGGCTATTGTTAAGGTATTGTCAGAGCATTTACCAGAATCCTATGGTCGAGCGGAATTTACTAAGAAAATGGATAAAGTCTTTCAACGGTTTCGTGAACGGGCAGAAGGTGACAATAGAGATAATGCAGCAGCGTAACATTAGAGTCTAATAGGCATGACTACAGATCAGTTTGAATTGAACTATGTATAACAAAGAAAAAGGTGTGGATTTACAATTAAGAGAGAAGAGACTTAAAAGTTCCTGTATTCGATACAAGAAAGTTTAAATACAGATATATTTCATTTGGTTTTATCAGGACAAGCTAAATCTTTAAAAGCAAATGATTTGTTTTACTAATGTAAACTATCAATTAATAGAAAATGGATAATATTGAAATAAAAAAAATACTATTCAACTCTAAGACGAATAAACAACATTTTTTAGCCCAGTTAAAAAGGAATTCAAATTACAATGAATTCAAAAAAAACATAAAAGGAATTAAACAACATCCTTTTGGCAAATATGCTTTGAGTTCTACTCCTATTCCTAAGACACCTTCTCAATTACGAAAAGACAATATTATACCTCATTCGGGAAATATTGAAACAGAAATAGCTTGGTTAGTTGATTCTATACTAGAACATTCAGAATTAATAAATAATTATATTGAATTAAAGACAGAATACGAAAATTCATTTTTATTAAACCAATATGATAAGTCAGAAGAAGCCTTAAACAAAATTGAAAAAGAGATATGTTTTTCAATATGGAGCGCAGAAAATAGATTGTTGTTAACTGAAGAGAAAATAGGAACTGAAAGTAATTGGCTATTATTAGATGAGTATTTAAAAAATACTAAAGACCCACTTTCTCAATTTCTAATTGAACAAAGTAGTAAAAAAGCAGAGAACAATTTTTCTTATATTAGGTACAAAAATAACTTTGAAAGTATTATAGATGGTACAAATAAATCATTATATGAATATTTATGTTTTAAGATAATTTATCCTGGATATACTGGTTTTCAGAATTTTTCATTCCTGGTTAATATAGAAAGTGTTTCATCAATAATTGATAGATACAATCTTTTAATGGATGTGTTAATAGAACTTGTTCCTTTAGGGAAAAAGGAGTTTTTATTTTCAGTAGTTAAAGATTTACAAAAAAAAATATCTAAAGATTTAAAAATTGTACAACTATTGAACTTACTTGGTCAAGAATACACTCAATTTTCTTTAACTAACAAAATCATTGATATTATAGATTGTTATAGTAGAGGAGAATATTCAAAATGTATAGAAAACTCTTCTTTTTTATTAAAGGAGCAACCTTCAATTGTTGAATTATATATTATTTATGTTAAATCACTTATTGAGGAAAAATTAGATTTTGAGCCATTAAATATATCTAAAAATACTGATGAAGTATTATTAAAGCTATATAATATTTACTCCGTAAGTGATGAATTTAACTCTTCAATAGAAGATATTTTAAAAATAGCATTAAAATATTTTTCTTTTAGCTTTGGCAAGCAAATTTTAGGTGTGATTAGCAAGGAAGCTAATCTCAACAGCGTAAATAATATTCATCAATTGCATTATGTATTTAATTCTAAATTTAATAATCCTAAAGTAATACATTATATTTCTGAGTTAGATGCAAATATTGTTAATAAAACAATCAGCGATTTTAAAAAAAATGACAGCGTGTCTGCAAAAATAAATATCGCTATTAGGGAAGGAAAATACAATGATATATCTAAACTTAATGGTATTTCTGCAGTAAAAAAAGAGCTCTATTTTGTGAAAGCTTTATTAAATTCAAGCGATAGCCACTTAGCTCTAGGTCATTTGGAAAAAATGATTAGTTCAGATAAGTATTCAATTATAACTAAAAAAGAATTAATTGAAATGCTTTTTAATATCTACATATTAGAAAGAGATACGGAAAAAGCTTTAACTCTTTATGTTGATAGCTTTTTTGATAACAAAAATTTAATAAACAGATTAAATAACAATAATCTTTTAGATGCTTTAATAGACTATAGCAAGCAAATAACAATAATTGATTTACCTATTTTCTTCTATATTTCTACTCCAAAAATATATGAACAATATGTGAAATATGATGAATTTCTTGAAAGCCGTAATGTAGAAAGACCTATTCAATTATTTTCATCTGGAATAAATGAGAACAAATTAATATTCTTCTTAAAAGAAGTTTGTAACGTAGATGTTATGCACCATTCTTTATACTTTGAAGGAACAGATGATATTGAAAATGAAAGAATCGAAATATTAAAACATTTATTATCGATTGACAATAATAATGAAACAGAATATATAAAGGAGATTACAGAAATTACTCAAAAAACTAAAATACGAAAAGCTATAAGAGAAGTAAATAAAGGAAGAATTACGATAAATACTCAACAAATAAAAAACAAAGAAGAAAACAATATAAAAGACAACTTTTCAAGGTTTAAAGAATTGGTTGTTTTTTCTAATAGTCATAATATAAAATCATTAGACTTAACTTCTAAAATGCTTAACAAATATTTTAGCACTTTGGAAGATAAATCTATAAGAGATAAAATAGTAAATACAAGCGATCCTGCCTTTATATCATATAAGACTATGTTTATAGATTTAAGAGATAAATTTATATTAAGCAAAGATTTTGGATTAGATGGTTATTTAAGTACTCGAATAAGGCATGGAACTTTCCTAAACCATATTAGAAGTGTTTTTGAATCTTATAATTTGGTTTCGCAGAAAAAGAATGATATATATATTCAAAACGAATTTTGGTTAAATAAAACACCATTCAATCTAAATGATAAAAAAAATGATATTCAAAATGAAATAAAAGTGTTTTCTAAACAAATTGACAATTTTACAGAATATATTATACGAGAATTAATTCAAATAAAGACTGAAAAAAATAATCAGAGACAAAATGCTCTTTTTGATTTTAGTATTGATAATACAACTTTAGCATTCCTATTCCAAGAATCAAAAAATTCAATCAACACACATACTTCTTTTTTAAATTTTGTTTTTGAGTATCTTGAAACTACTATAGAAATTAAGTTAAAAGAGATAAGAACAATTTTAAAAAACGACATAAAAGATGAATACATTAAACTTATTAATTCTTTTGATAAAAAAATCAGAATAATAATAAATGAAGACTCCTTTATTGATCTCACAAGTTGCATTTCAAAATGCCAAACAGATATTATAAATGAACTGGAAAATATAGCTGAATGGTTTAATATTTCGAATCCATCTTCTGAATTAATTCTAGATGTACAAACAATTATTCAAACTGCTCTTGAAATTACGAATACAATTTATCCAAATGAAAATATAATTGCAAAAATTAAAGATGAAACTAACTTACCCTTTGCAAGTGGCACAACAAATCTTATATATATTATTAGAATATTACTAGATAATATTATAAAACATTCTGGACTAGTTAAATCAAAAAGAAACGTTTTAATTAATTCTAAAATTATTGACAATAAAATTTTGAAAATATCTATTTCCAATGATTTTGATGTTAAATTAAAGGAGAGAATTATAACAACTCTAAAAGAAGTTAAAACTAATTGGGATGAAAATCGAGATGATTACTCCAAAATTAATATTGAAGGAGGTAGTGGGTTTGATAAAATTAGACGAATATTAGCTGTAGATATGCAAAAGAAAAATTACGAATTTGATTATGAAATCAAAAGGAATAATATAAATATTTCAATAAGTTTGGAAGTTATGATTTACAAAAAAGACAAATAAGTAAAATGAAAATATTATTAATAGAAGATGATAAAAAAAAGATAGAAGATATAAAAGAATTTCTTTTAACTTTTTATGGTTATTCTAATCTTGTTATAAAAGAATCTTATCAAAGTGGCCTAAGGGAACTAATAAAAGTTAAATACGACTTATTACTTCTCGATATGAGTATTCCGACTTGGGATAAAAATATAAACGAATCTGGCGGTAATTTTGAAAAATTTGGTGGGTATAAGATTTTAAAGGAAATTACTCGTAAAAAAAAGCCTATTGACACTATCTTAATAACAATGTTTGATGATTTTGGGGAAAGCGATAGATCCATAACTCTTGAGCATTTAAACAACTTACTTACTGAAGAATTTCCAACTCTATACAAAGGTGTTGCATACTATAATACCCGTGAAGATAATTGGAAAACTGAATTAGATTTGCTTATTGAATCCTATATGAATAGTGTATGAATATCCTAATTGTAGATGACGACAATGATAAAATTGCAAAAATTGTATCTGTTATAAAAGCTGTTTCTGAAAAAATAAATATTGACACAGTGATAGATAGTATTAGTGCACAAATACAGTTAAAGCGAATAAAATATGACTTACTTATCTTAGATTTATTATTGCCAATAAGATCAAATCAAGAACCAGTGCCTAATGGTGGTGAATTATTGTTGAAAGAAATCACTAGGAATAAAACTTTAAAAACACCAACAATTATTGTGGGAATCACTCAGTTCGAAGAATATAAAAATAATTTTTCATCTATATGGAAATTGCTATTTTTCAATGATTATAACTGGATCACAGAACTGACACAAATAATTGAACACACGGAAAGAAGTAATCTTTTTACAAGTGATTTATATAAACAAAAGAAGCCTACTATAATAGTTGAAGGTCCAACAGATGCAATTATAATAAGAGAAGCTATTCAACTATTTAAACCAGAGTTTCTTGATAAAATAGAAATAAAATCTCAAAAAAGTGCTGGTGCTAGTTGGGTTGCAAATCAAATAGTTGTTTGGGCAAATTCCTTAAATAAAGATAGTGATGGCAAATTGATTAAATGTGTAGGTTTACTGGATGGAGACCAAGCAGGTATTGATGCAAACACTGAAATCAATAGAGTAATTAAAACTGATAGTTCAAGTGCAAACTCTTTTAAAATATTCAAATTAAAACCCGATTACGCAGAAAATATAATTCCTATTTGTCAAAAAGGATTAACTATACCGATTACTTTAGAAGAATTATACCCTCCTAAATTATGGAGATATGCTGAAACCAAAAATTGGTTAGAGGAACGCAGTAAAATGGATGTATTATTAAAAGACCCTAAAGATTGGAATAAATGGGACGAGACCTTAAAAGATTATATCAATAGGATAGGATTAAGTTCAGATGAATCAATCTACCTAAAAACATTCAAATTATCCTCTAAAGAGAAAGTTGTTAAGTACATTATAGCGTTGGAAAATGAAGAGAAAATTAAAATACTGCGTAATTTTAAAAAGCTAGTGACTGATATGATTGCATATCTAATTAAATGAATCGAAGCTGGTATTCCTTGAACACTAGACTGGATTTATTGCATTTTCCGATAGCTCTTCTTTTCTTTATAATAAAATAAAAACTCCCAACTAGATTTGCTCTTCCAAATACTCCTCAATAATTGATCTGGATACCGCTCGATCAAGTAATACCATTCTAACAGTTCTCCCTGTCGAGTCTCAATATCCCAAGCGTCATACACTCCGAAATACCCACACAAATATGCTGTGCCCAATTCACAAACCAACTGTTCCTGCTGAAAAGCAGTAGGATAGTGAACAAGCATATCAGAAAGAGTCAATCTATTCAAATTAGAAGGGCTACCCGTCCAAGCAATAATCGCCTTAAATAAATACCAATAATATTTAGCTGATGGCTTTTTAGTAAGGGGTAATTTAATCACTTCTTTTGCTGCATCCCATTGAGCCAAACGTTGAAGGCTTACTATCGTTGGAATATTTTGAAGTAAAGGATTGACCCAAGCATCAATTTTAGAATAAACGGCTTCTTGACTAGTAGCACCTTTTACAAAAGAAGTTTTAATCCCCGCCACACAAGTAACATTATAAATGGGAAAACGAAACCAACGACTCCCTTTTTGGTAATAAATAAACTCCGCTTTAGATCGTTTTTTGACTCGGCCATTTAACTGTTGTATTTGATGCCAACTAAGATAATAGGGTAGGGGATAATCGGTTGTGAAATTACAAAGTAACCAGTTCACACCCGTTAGATAGCGATTATCCAGATAAGTACGAGCAACACCATAGGGAGAAAA
>CALISK010000409.1 GCA_938041625.1 uncultured Tenacibaculum sp.
TTCAGAAAGCTTTCCGTTTTCTTCGAGTATTCTATACGGAGTTAAACTATGCGACAAAGCAGCTATTCTAGGTATAATATTTTTACCACTAATACCTTTATTGTCAATAGCATCAAAAAGACCCGCTATTTGAAAACTATATGAACTTTTACGTGATCCTTCAACTAAAGCATTTTGTGTTTCAATTAATTGATTTTGTTTCACTAAAATATACAAAGTAACCAAAGAAGGTAAGATAGAGAATAATAGTAAAATTAAACTTAATAAACGAACACGAACAAATCTTTTAACTAAAGCTGTTAATAAACTAGCAGAAGTGTTTGGAGATACTGTTTCTTTCGAATGATATTCAGAAAACCATTGATTAAAACTATTACTTAAAGAAGCACCTGTAAATAATTTCCATGTCCAAGTTAATGTACTTTTTTTACGTTCTTTTTTACGTTTCTCTTTAGTTGTAGCTTTATCCATTTTACTTCGTAAAGCTTCATTTTCTCTTTTTAATTCTTCTAATTCGTTTTGAATATTTTCTTCCATAAATAATTATATTTAAAGATTTGCTTTTATCATTCTGTCATTTCCAAAAAGATCTTTTTTTAAGATTACATCTTTAAAACCTTTCTTTAATAACATATTTTTTGTTTCTTCTCCTAAATATTGATTGATTTCAAAAAATAACAATCCATTTTCATTTAATTGTGTTTTTGCTAAATCAGCTATCTTATCATAAAAGATAAGAGGATTTGTGTCTTCAACAAATAACGCTAAATGTGGTTCATTATTTAATACATTATTTTTAATTTCTTTTTTTTCTAATTCACGAACATACGGAGGGTTAGAAATAATAACATCAAATTGATGTTGTAAACTTGAAGTTTCTAAGATATCACATTCAATAAAAGTAATCTGAGCATCATTTAATTTTGCGTTTTCTGTAGCTACTTCTATTGCTTTTTTAGAAACATCGATAGCATAAACAGCAAGTGAATTAAGCTCTTTTTTTAAAGAAATAGGAATACAACCAGAACCAGTTCCTATATCTAAAACCTTAATTTTTTGTTTACTATCATTTAATTCATTTAAGACCCAGTTTACTAGTTCTTCTGTTTCAGGTCTTGGTATTAAAACATGTTTGTTTACTTTAAAAGTATAATCATAAAAAAGAGTTTCTCCTAGAACATATTGTAAAGGTTCTTCTTGTTGTAATCGATTTGTTATTTTGGTTAATACATCCAATTTTTTAACGGGAATACTTAAGTCATCTTTCGTAAAAACATCCATTAGTTTTAATCCCAATTCATGATCAATAATTCTAAAGAAAAAAGCATCAATTTCAGTTTTAGGATATAAATCTGATAATTCTTTATTAAAATGTGTTCTGAATTCCTTTAGCTTCATAAATATCGTTGTAAAAGTGCTACTTTTGAATTATCAAATTTATAGAAAAACAAATGAAGAATTTAATTTATTTTATAGGTATATTTTTATTTATATCTGCATGTTCGGTTAAAGAGAAACCTACTTTTATAAAAGTAGGTGATGTAAAGGTTTTATCTGTAAAAGTAGATACAATAGAATTACAAGCAAATGCCTATTTTAAAAATGAGAATGATATTGGCGGTAAAATAGCAACCGATGAAATAAAAGTAATTGTAAATGGTACAGAAATGGCAAAAGTTTCTTCTGAAGAATTTAAAGTCCCTGCAAATAAAGAATTTGCTGTTCCTTTAAAAGTAGTAATTCCTACTGCTAAAGTTTTTGAAAATAATAAAGGAGGAATTTTGGGAGGTTTATTAAGTTCTGTATTAAATAAAAGTGTAAAAGTTCAATTTAAAGGAGATATAAAATATAAAGTTC
Source organism: uncultured Tenacibaculum sp. (assembly GCA_938041625.1). Taxonomy (GTDB): domain Bacteria; phylum Bacteroidota; class Bacteroidia; order Flavobacteriales; family Flavobacteriaceae; genus Polaribacter. Next base: position 1,858 of record CALISK010000409.1, read on the forward strand.
TAGGTTTTTCTAATGTATATGCTATAGATAAAACAGAGAATATTAAAATTAAATTTTAATATATCTAGGTTAAGTAATTTTACACATAAAATCGCAAAATTAATTGAGCAACGAAAAATATATGCATCGATGCCTTGAATTGGCTAAAAAAGGAATCGGCACTGCAAGACCAAATCCTTCTGTAGGAGCAGTAATAGTATGCGACAATAAGATAATAGGAGAAGGATATACAAATCCTTATGGAGGCTCACATGCAGAAGTCAATGCAATTCAGTCTGTAAAAGACGTTTCATTGTTAAAAAAAGCAACAATGTATGTTACCTTGGAACCTTGTTCTCATTATGGAAAAACTCCTCCTTGTGCAAATTTAATAGTGAAAAAAGAAATTCCAAATGTAGTTATAGGTACTACAGATACGAATGATTTAGTTGCAGGAAAAGGAGTAGCAATATTAAAAAAAGCAGGATGTAATGTTACTATTGGTGTATTAGAGGAAGAATGTAAAGAACATCATAAACGATTTTTTACTGTTCAAAATAAAAAAAGACCATATATCATTTTAAAATGGGCCGAAACTAGAAACGGTTTTATAGCTCCGTTAGAAAAAGAAGATCAAAAACCTGTTTGGATATCTAATGAATACTCTAAACAATTGGTACATAAATGGAGAGCAGAAGAGCATGCAATTTTAGTAGGTACTAATACAGTAATAGCTGATAACCCTAAATTAAATGTTAGAAGTTGGTTTGGAAATAATCCTGTTCGAGTTGTTTTAGATAGAATATTAAGAGTTTCTAGAAAATTGAATGTTTTAGATTGTGAAATAACTACTATTATTATTACTGAAAAAGAAGCAACTAATAAAACAAATTTGACTTTTGAAAGAATAGATTTTTCAAAGAACCTTGTTCAGCAAATATGTGAAGTACTTCAAAAACATAAAATTCAATCTATTATTATTGAAGGAGGAGCAAAAACATTACAAACTTTTATTAATGAAGGTTTATGGGATGAAGCTAGAGTTTTTATAGGAACAAATGAATTTGATAATGGTATAAAAGCACCTAAAATGACAGTAAAAACAACCTTCGAAGAACAAATACATAAAGACATTTTAAGAATATATAATAATGATTAAAAATATCATTTTCGATTTTGGTGATGTGTTCATCAATTTAGATAAGCAAGCTACTTATAGAGAAATAGCAAAATTAGGAGTTACTGAAGTAAATGAGCAAATGATGCAAGTTTATTATAAGTATGAAATGGGATTAATGAGTACTGATGAATTTGTAAGTGTATTTCATGATGAGTTTTCTATTGCTAAAAAAGATTTAATAGATGCGTGGAATGCTATTTTATTAGATTTTCCTTTACATAGACTTCAATTTTTAAAGGAATTGTCAGCTTCTAAAAAATACAGATTGTTCTTGTTGAGTAATACAAATGACTTGCATATTAGCTGGATTAAAAATGAATGGGGAGAAAAATTATATGCTGAATTTAAAGAATGTTACGAACAGTTTTATTTATCTCATGAAATTAATTTAAGAAAACCCAATACGAATATTTATGAATTTGTTTTAAATGAAAATGATTTGAAAGCAGAGGAAACATATTTTATAGATGACACAAAGGAAAATACAGATGCAGCTAATTCGTTAGGAATTCACGTGTGGAATATTAATCCAGAAAAAGAAGATGTAGTGAATTTATTAAATCAACAAAATTTTAGTTAATGATTTATTTAGTTTTAAGTATACTTATTTCAAGTAGTTTATATGTAATATTTAAGTTTTTTGAAATATATAAAATTAATACTTTTCAAGCAATAGTAATAAATTACATAGTTGCTTTTGG
>CALISK010000410.1 GCA_938041625.1 uncultured Tenacibaculum sp.
AGATTTGTAGGTATTTAAAATAGTGCCATAGTTTTTAACTAATGCGTCAAAAAAATGAGTGCCATATACTTTAAGTAAATCATTGGGTGCAATTTTAGTCAAATTACTCAAATTGGTAAGTAAAGATACCATTTCAGTAAACTTATAGGTTCCTACAGAAGTGTAAATACCGTTTGATTCTAATTCAGATTTGTCTATAATTTGCTGTACAGTACTTAAACCGAATTTTTGTTCAACTAGGTCTAAAAATTCTGTAAAAACGATTCCTTTCATACGAGTTGGTTAACTAATTCACTACTAGTCCAATAATCTAACATTGTTGTAATGTTCTTGTTGTAATCTTCATAACGAATAGGTTTTACAAGATATCCAGCAATACCAAGTTCATAACATTTTTTTAAATCTTTGATGCTATCAGAACTTGTTAAGATTATAATGGGAATGTATTTTAATTGTTCATTTGATTTTAAAATTTCCAAAAACTCAATTCCATTCATTTTTGGCATGTTTAAATCTAAGAAAATCAATTGAAATAAAGAAGGATTTTTTAATTTATCGATAGCATCCTCTCCATTTTTAGCATCTGTAATATCTAATTGATAGGTGCTTTTATTGCAAACGCGAGAAAATTTCATTCTTTCCACTTCGTCATCGTCAACAAATAAAATGTTTAATCTCTTCATAATTTAATATTCGGTTTTTATTTCCAATGGAAAGATATGAAAAAAGGAATGTTCGCTAAATTTAAAAGGTTTCATTATAGGTTAAGTTTAGATTAACGGTTGATTAGTGTAGATGAATACTTTTTGAAAAAGAAGCTTATAATGAAATGTAGAGATAAGTGAATGGATACGATTTCTTATCTTTTTGTATCTTTCGGGCGAAAAGATAATTGAATTATAATGGAAGAAAATAAGAAAGAAGAAATAGATAAATCTAAAGAAGCTGTAAAACAAGATGCTAAAGGACTTGTGCAGAGTTTTAAAGCGTTTTTAACAGGTTTGTTAGATTTTAGACATGATACCGATCAGGAAGCAACAATAAATGCGATTAAACAAGATGTACCTTTTAAAGGAGCAACTGCTTGGATTCTGATTTTTGCTGTATTTATAGCATCTATAGGTTTAAATGTAAGTTCTACAGCGGTTGTAATTGGAGCCATGTTAATATCACCTTTAATGGGGCCAATTTTAGGTATTGGTATGTCATTAGCTATTAATGATATTGATACTTTAAAAAGTTCTTTTATTAATCTATTGGTAATGATGATTTTAAGTGTTGTTACTGCATACCTTTATTTTTTATTATCACCTTTAACTGAATTAACACCTGAATTAGAAGCGAGAACGCAACCTAATATATTAGATGTGTTAGTCGCTATTTTTGGAGGATTGGCATTAATTGTTGCTAGAACTAAAAAAGGAACCATAGCATCTGTTATTTTTGGTGTGGCAATTGCTACAGCTTTAATGCCTCCCTTGTGTACTGCAGGATATGGTTTAGCAGTAGGGAATTTTAATTTTTTCTTAGGGGCAATGTATCTATTTGGAATTAATACAACTTTTATTGCTTTAGCTACTTTTTTAGTATTAAAAGTATTAGGATTTACAATGATACGATATGTGAATTCTAAGAAAAGAAAAAGAACGGCTCAGTTAGCAGCTTTTTTCGGAATTATAGCTATGATACCTGCGGTATGGACATTTATTAAGGTTTTAGAAAAAAGTGGATGTGAAAGAGATTATAAAAGCTTTGTAGAGGTAGAGGTGTTATCGAATGATCATTTGTGGTTACAGAGAAAAAAAATAAATATAAAGGATAAAGAAATAAGTTTATATTTTAATGGTGAGGTTCCTTCTGCAGTAAAGACTGGTTTAAGAAACAGAATTAAATCAGGACAATATGATAATATAAAAGATTTCGAAATAAATATAAATGCAAATGAATCTAGAAGTGTAGATGATATTTCAAAATCTTTAACAAGAGCTTATGCAGATTTAGATCAAAAAGAAAATATTATTAATGGTCTTCAAAAGGAAATAGAAGGTTTAAAAAACACTGTTTCTAATTTAAATACAACTTTAGAGAATAAAGATAAGCATAGCATTCCTTTTAGCTCAATAGCAAAAGATGCTAAAATACGTTTTGGTGGAATAGAAGAAATTCGTTTTTCTAAAGTATTATCTACGAAAGATTTTATAAAAGTAGATACATTACCAGAAGCAAGTATTGTTTGGAGTTCTAAATTAAAAGAAGACTATATAGTTAAGAAAGAAGCTGAATTAAAAAAATGGTTAGAGAAAGAAATGAAATTAGATACATTAATTTTAAATAAATAAAATATAGTTTTTAAAATTGTACTATTAAAACTCGCATTCTGCGAGTTTTTTTGTTTTCTAAAAGTAATTAATAATTAGCTTATTTTCTTAAACAACTGAAGTATAGATTATTAAAGGTTATTTTAAACCTAAATAATTAACGTTTGTTGACTTTTTTAATTAAGATAGTTTGTATGTTTGACATGTAGATCTACAAGTAAAATGAAATTAAATTTTAGAAGTTCCCTAATAGCCCTATCTATAGGGATGTTTTTATTAACAAGTTGTAATGATAATGAAAACGATTTAATAGAGACAAACGAGTCTTCATTTCAAAATGAAGACGAAGTATTAATTGCTGGTAAATATAGCTATAAAGGAAAAATTTACACAAAAGAGGCACTTAAATCTGAGTACCCTATTGTTTTTGATATTGCAAGCATGTCTTATTAATTATAATGAAGACACTATGTATTTATTTGAAAGCGATAAAGAATATGAAAAATATTCTGCAATAATTAATAATGTTTCAGCAAGAAATCCTTCAGATTGGGGTTTTAAATTTAGAATGTGGGAACATGAGAATTATAGAGGTAGATTTTTCGAGTACAAGAGAACTAATCTTTCTGGATTTAGTCAACGTAGTGTTTGGACGAATGTTCCAAGTTGGATAAATGATAAAGGTTCATCGATTGTAGTAGATGAAATTAATTTTTCTTTTATTAGTGGAGGAGCTTATGGGGCACTTGGAATTAAATGTTATCAAGATTATAATAGAGGTGGTAGAAGTGTAACAGCAACTAAGTTTCCAATTATTTTTGGAGGTACGAAAAAACATTTAGCAATTTAAGAAAAGGTGATTGGAATGATAAGATCAGTTCAATTCAACTTAGGTAGGTAATTAAATGTTATTTTAAATAAACTTAAAACAGGCAATTTAAAATTACCTGTTTTTTATGATAAAAGGTTGAATATCTATTTTTTTACTTTACATTTTTTTAAAACTTCTTTCGCTCTGTTTATTCCATTACTTGGATAAAATTGAGGTAGTTTTTCTTTTTCAAATAAAGGAATTGTTTTTTGAACATCTTTACAATAAGGTTCTATAGATTGGCCGAAAAATTGAGCAGCTCCCATATCCCATTCCGCTTTTCCTAAAATAACTCTAGGATTGTTAGGGGCTATTTTTAAAGCCTCTTGATATAATGCATTGTTTTTTGTAGATAATGTCATTCCATATTTTTGTCCATCAAACGCAATATATGCTGTGTTTAATAAGGCCTGAGTAATTGTGATTTCAGGATTTTTAGGAGAAATAGTCGATGCTAAATCTAAAAATTGTTGTGCTTTTTTTAATTTACTATCTAAAACAGCTCCATCTTTTAAACCAAAACTTGTTATAATTTCTATAGTAGCTACATAGTAAGGAGGTAACCATTCTGTTTTTTTTGCATTTGTAATTCTTTCAAATAATTGAGCAGCTTCAGTAGTTTTATTGTTTTTCCAAAGGTCAAAAGCTTTTTGCATTCCTGTTTCATATTTAGATTGTGCCGAAATTGTAAGCACAACAAGAAGCATAAAAAAAGTGATGTTTTTTTTCATGGTAATGGTATTTTAAAAATTATAAATTTTGTTCTTGGGTGTTTTTAATTGTAGATTACTTACAAAGTAATCTGTATAATGAATTTAATTCATTGTTATTTGTAATGTAATATCTTTATTTGCAGTAAACTTAGCGTCTTTGTATTTAGGAGGGCCAAAGAAACCTTTGGCATTATTAGAAATACCGATCGGCTCTTTTGGAATTCCGAATATTTTAGTATCCATTTTTTTGTTATCGTTTTCATCATGAAAAGCAGAAATAGCATAATCTCCTTCAGGAATGTCTTTGAAAATAGCTATAGCTTTTTTATTGTTTACTTTAACAATATCACCTTTATAAGGTTTCTTTAAGAAACTATCTTTTGTGTTGTATAAAGCTACATAAACGTCGCCTTTATCAGCTTTAATTCCAGAGAACTCAATACTTATTTGATGTTTTTCTTGAGCAAAAGAAAGTAATAAACCAATAAAGAAAAATGTGAAAATTAAAAAGATACGATGCATAGTTTTTTAGTTTTATTGTTATTTCAAATATCCGATGTTTTGTATAGTTATTATCAAAATTCTTACCGAATTGTAGATTTATATTACTGAGTTGTTAATAATTGATCAATTTGTTTAAAAACTTTTTTTGTTTCTAGCTTTAGAGCATTTAAATGCCCTTTATTAGAGTTAAAGAAAACTTTAGGTTTTTGTGCATTTTTAAAAACTAATTTAGATTGTGTCAAAGGTATTGATTTATCGTTTTTACCATGAATAATTAGCTTAGGAATATTTTTAATAGTAGTTATTTCTTTTTTAGAAGGATATATATGACTCAAGAATTTTTTTATTGGTGGGTGCGCACTTTTTGGAGCATACAACATAGCAACATCAGCAAATGAAGCAAAACCACTATCAAGTATCAAAGCGTCTACATCTTTTTGATGATTATTTGTAATTAAAGTAGCTATTTGACAACCGAGAGAAGCTCCATATACTATTATTTTAGAGTTTTTTATATGAGGGTTTTTCTTCATTTTATTAAAAACGATTTCCATGTCTTTAGCAACATTTAAATGAGTTGGTTTACCTGTAGATTTTCCATAACCTCTATAATCAACAGCAAAAACTTGATAATTATTTTCTATTAAAGGTTTTATAATATACATATAGGTAGAAATATTACCACCAGCTCCATGAAAAAATAGAACAGTAGCTTTTGAAATGTTTTTAGGCTTGAAAAAAAGAGTGTTTATGGAATCATTTTCTACAATTGTAAAATCTTCAGTATAAGGAATATCAATAATTAACCATTCTTTTTTAGGGTAATAAAACTTTTCTTCGAATTGCGCATTGATATAATTTGAACTTATTATAAAGAGTATTAGAATTAGATTTTTTAATGTTTTCATATTTTATTGTTGTTTTAGATTGCTTGAGCAAAGCCTAAATGAAATTGGTTTTAGATTTTTACTTTTACTTCGTTCATTCATAGAGCTTTATTTTTATGTTTTTATTCTAAATTTTACTAACTACTTATAAGTTATTTAATTGGTTATCTTTCTTATTATCACTAATAGTCCAAAAGAAACCTACAAAAAAGAAACGATCTGCATTAGGTGTAATTGCTTGTCTATCATACACACCATTTGTATTTGGAGTGTTTTTATAATTGTAACCAAATACATTTTGAGTACCTAAAACATTGTTTACTGAAAAGTATAAGATTTTTTGTTGGCTAATTAAATATGCAGCATTAAAACTAACAGAGTTATAATTTTGGGTTTCTTGATTAAAAAAACCAGTAGTATTAGGATTGGTATAAGTTCTTCCTGAAGTAAAACTATACGAAAGACCTAATTGCGTTTTCCATGATTCAACCCAGTATTTACCAACAACAGACAAATTGTGTTTTGAAGCAAAATTAGGACGCGCACTTGTAGGGTAGTTTTTATAATCACGTTCCGTATCTAAATAAGAATAAGATGTCCAGTACTCTATATTTTTAATTGTTTTACCATCTCTCCAAAATAGCTCAACACCTTTAGCAAAACCATCTCCAGAATTATTATAATTAGAAAGAGGAGAAGCAAATTGACCATCATATTTAACTAAGTTGTTATAAGGTTTATAAAAAGCTTCTGTTCTAAATATTTGTTTGTTTTTTACATATTGGTAATTTAAGATGTAATGAGAAGTGTTTTCAGAAGTCAGATTATTGGCAAATTTTAAATATTCATTTTTAGGGTTTTGATAAAAGCGCCCGTAAGCAAAAGAAAACTGAGAGTTTTTACCTGATTTATAGGCTAAAGAAAGCCTAGGGGAAAAAGTAACTTCATTTGTGATTTCAGAATTTTCTAATCTAACACCCGCTTTTGCTGCTAGTTTTTTAGAGAAAAAGATATCCGTTTCTGCAAAAGCTGCAAAAATGTTATTATTAAAACTGTAGTTAAAAGAGTTTCCTGAAATTTGATTAAAGTCTTCATTAAAATGAGTTATAAAATATTCACTACCAAAACTTAATTTAAATCGACTTGAAAAACGTTTTTTTAATTTTACTTTAAAATGAGCAGAATTTTCAGCGTTGTTAACACGATCTTCCTGTATATTAACTTTAGAATTATCATGTGTATATCCTAATCCACCAGAAATAGACCATCCATTATTTAATCGTTGTTTGTAAGAGCCATTAAAATAAAGATTGTTGTTTTTTAAACCAAAATGAAAACCATCATCAAAATTAATGTCTTCTTGAATGAGATCGAAATTAGTATAACTATAAGCACCGTATAATTTTAACAAACCATCGTTCTTAGTTCGGTGTCTAAAGACCATTTCTCCACTACCAGTTTCATAGGGTTTTAACCAGTTGTTTTTATCTGGAAATGCCAATTGATAAGGAGCTAAGTTTATATAAGAAGTATTGATACTAAATGAATTTTTACCCCATATTTGAGTATTACCGACACCTAAACCGACCGTCATAAACTGTAAATCTGTTTTTTCTTGATCTGGTTCATTAATGGTATTTAAAGCTAAAACACCAGATAATGCCTGACCATATTCAGCAGAATAACCACCCGTTGAAAATGTCATTCCTTTAAATAAAAACGGAGAAAAACGACCGCGTGTAGGTAGGTTATTACCCGTTGGTAAAAAAGGAGAAAATACACGAATACCATCAATAAAAACTTGAGTTTCTTCAGCATCACCACCTCTAACAAACAATCTACCATCTTCTTCATTGGCAGAAGTACCAGGTAGTGTTTGTAAAGCTCCAGCAACATCACCCAAAGCACTTGCAGTAGTAACAATGTCTAAAGGTTTTAAGGCAACTGCTCTAGATTTTTCTCCAGCATCAAAACTACCTGCATTAATAACTACAGCATCTAATGTATTTACATCTTCACGAAGTTTAATTAATAAATTTTTGAAGTTTTCTACTTTATCAGTTTTTACAAAGTTTTCAAAAGAAATAAAAGAAGCAATTAATGTATGAGTTCCTTTTTCAGAAGTAGAAAAGCTAAAATTACCTTGTGTATTACTAGAAGCTCCATCATAAGTTCCATCTAAATAAATATTAGCACCTTCAATAGGATTCCCTTTTGCATCTGTTATTTTTCCTGTAATGGTTACTTGAGAAAAAGAGCAAATTGATAAAAGTGAAAAAGTAATAAGAAATAATAGTTGTTTCATAATTATTTGTTGTTTATGTAACAAAAATGCAGCGGCTTAGTGTTCTTTCATAAAAAGAACTACTGAGTTGTTAAAAAAGTAAGTTGAATTGACTATTCTACAGGAATACAGAAATCAACAATGAATTTCCCTTCAGGATGGTCTGCGGCATTGTTGTAATAAATTTCAAAAGGATCTTTATTTGCCTTCTGAAACCCATTTTCAGACATCCAAATAAAATTAGCTTCCCATGCTTGTTGAAATTCTGTAGGTTTAATTTCAAATCGAGAAATAATGCATTTTCCAGGAGTAAATGTTTTGGTATTTATACCTTCTTTTTTTTGTAATGGTTTATTTAAGAGTAAACAGGCACTCATTCGTAAATTTGAAGGATCAGAAATTTTAGGGCTATCATGATAGATAGTCATCATTCTTAAATTTTCATCATTCATAAAACCTTTTGGTGTAGCCCATTTAATAAGTTGATTATAAGCATTGATTATATTTTCTATTTTTCCTTGATGGCTTACATAAGCTAATTCAAATGTTGAAAATTCTTTTACAGTTGTTGTTGCATTCATTTCTAACCAATTTAAAATGTTATTGATGTTACAAACATACTGCTCAAAAGTAACTTCTATTTCACCATTCTTGCTTTCTGTTTTACAAATCTTGCTATATTTTTCAGAGCTTTCTTTTTTGAAATCGGCCGGACTCATTCCATAGAATTTTTTAAAACTTCTAGAAAAAGAGGATAAATTAGTATAGCCAACGTGTTCAGAAATATCTGTAATAGATAATTGTTTTTTATGCATTAAAAATGCAGCAGATTTTTCTAATCGTTTCCTAATAATAAAATCATTAACAGTTTCTTTAGTAACAGCTAAAAATAAACGATGAAAATGAAATGGAGAAAAACTAGCATACTTGGCAATATCGTTTAAAACTAACTTTTTATGTAGGTTGTCTTCTATAAACTGAATAGCAGTTACAATTTTTGTAATAGTATGGTTAGGAATGGATTTCATTATTGCGAAGATAAGTCTTATTTTTACAGAACTAAATGTAGTATATAATGTCAAATGATTTAAGTGACCATAGAAAAACGTACGCTAAGTTTGAGTTATTAGAAAAGAATTGTCCTAAACATCCAATTTCATTATTTAAAGATTGGTTTTCATTTGCAGACACATCTGACTTGGTAGATGAAGCAAATGCAATGAATATTGCAACTATAGGAAAAGATGGTTTTCCTAAGAATAGGATAGTGCTTTTAAAAAAATATGATGAAAATGGATTTATATTTTACACAAACTATAATTCTGAAAAAGGAAAAGCAATAGCAGAAAATAAACATGTTTGTTTGTCTTTTTTTTGGCCTGCTTTAGAAAAACAAATTATTATTAAAGGAATAGCAGAGAAGGTTTCAGAAGAAATGTCTGAAAGTTATTTTATGTCTAGGCCCGATGGAAGTAAAATGGGAGCTTGGGCATCTCATCAAAGTGAAGTAGTTGATAGTAGAGAAGCGTTAGATGATAATTTGAAAAAGATAGAAGAAGAGTTTAAAAATGATAAAATAATAAGACCTAAACATTGGGGAGGATATAGGGTGAAGCCTATGTCTATAGAGTTTTGGCAAGGGCGCCCAAACAGAATGCATGATCGAATTCGATATGTTTTACAAAAAGAAATTACGTGGAAACTTGAACGTTTAGCTCCGTAATGTTATATTTGAACTTCTTTTTTTAATTGAATGAAAACAGTTTATATTGTCCGCCATGCTAAATCTTCATGGAAATACACAAGTGTAAAAGACCATGACAGACCTTTGAAAGAAAGAGGGATTAATGATGCTCATTTACTTTCAAAATATTTAGCTAAAACAATTCAACGACCAGATGTGTTTATATCTAGTAGTGCTAATAGAGCATTGCATACTGGAATCATTTTTTGTGAAAATTTTGGTTACCCAATGGCTAACTTAAAAATAAGTAAGCAACTATATAGTTTTAGTGATGGGTATTTAGTGAAGACTGTAAAGGCGTTAGATGATAATTTTGATAGTGCTATTATTTTTAGTCACGATCATGGTATAAATACCTTTGTTAATAAGTTTGGAAGTAAACCTATAGCGCATGTTTCAACTTGTGGTGTAGTAGGTATTCAGTTTAAAGAAAAATATTGGAAAGACATTAAAAAAGGTACTACTGTTTTAGTAGAGTTTCCAAAGTATCATAAGTAAAAAAATATTCTCTTTTGAAAATTAAGAAATACGGAGCTATAGATATAGGCTCAAATGCGGTAAGATTATTGGTTGCAAATGTTATAGAAGAAAAGGGTAAAGAACCCAAATTCAAAAAATCAGCCTTAGTAAGAGTACCTATTCGTTTAGGTGCAGATGCATTTGTTTCTGGAGAAATTTCAGATATAAATATAGATAGAATGGTAGATGCTATGAAAGCTTTTAAACTACTTATGAAAGTTCATGGAGTAGAAAAGTATAAAGCATGTGCTACTTCTGCTATGAGAGAAGCAACGAATAAAAAGAAAGTTGTAAAAAAAATATATGATAAATCTGGGATAGAAATAGACATTATAAATGGAGCAAAAGAAGCTGAAATCATTTCTTCTACAGATTTAAAAGATTTAATTAATTCAGATGAAACTTATTTATATGTAGATGTAGGAGGAGGTAGTACTGAGTTGACTGTTTTTTCTAGAGGACAAATTATAAATTCGAAATCTTTTAAAATAGGTACGGTAAGATTAATTAATAACTCTAAAGAGAAAAATAAAAAGATTTTTACTAAAGTAGAGAAATGGATTACCGAAAACACGAATGAATATAAAAGGATTTCTTTAATAGGTTCTGGAGGTAATATCAATAAAATATTTAAAATGTCAGGTTTAGATGCTGGCAGACCTATATCTTATATTTATTTAAATGCGCAGTTTGAATTTCTTAAAAAACTAACCTATCAAGAAAGGATTTCTGAATTAAGTTTAAATCCAGATAGAGCTGATGTAATAGTGCCAGCAACAAAAATTTATTTATCTGCAATGAAATGGAGCGGTGCTAGAAGAATTTTTGTACCAAAGATTGGATTGTCTGATGGGATAGTTAAAAGCCTATATTTTAATAAAATATAAAAACAATTAACAAGCCTTTAACATTTAGTTTTTTTGTTTATATTTGTTTAATGTGACTTATTCCCCCTAAACTGGGTCACACTAAAAGCTAAGTAATCAAAAAAAACAAATTTATTCATTATGAAAAAACTAATGTTATCTGGTGCATTGATAGCTATCGGATTTACGGTATCTGCACAAGATCTTCCTACTAACGCCGAACCAGGAAAATGTTATGTTCGTTGTAAAACTCCTGAAGTATGGAAAAATCAAGATGTAACAATTGAAGTTGCACCTGCTTACAAAAGAATAGTAACATATCCTGCGAAGTACAAAACTGTAACAGAAAGAGTACTAGTAGACGAAGGAGGAGAAAGACTGGTTGTAGTACCAGCAAAGTATGAATCACAAACTTTTAGTGTTGTAACAAAAGAAGCGAGTCAACGTTTAGAAAGATCAGTTGGAAGACCATCTGTAGAAAATCAAACAGTTGTAACAAAAGAAGCTTCTAAACGTTTACAATCAGTAGCTGCAAAATACGAAATGCGTGATGTTGTAGTAACTGTAAAAGAAGGATACAAAAGATTAGTATCTGTACCAGCAAAGTACGAACAAAGAGATGTTGTAGTAACTACAAAAGAAGCGAGCCAACGTTTAACTGTGGTACCTGCAAAAATGAAAACACTTACAGAAGAAGTAGTTGTTAAAGAAGCGAGTCAGCGTTTAACTGTAGTACCTGCAAAGTACGAAATGCGTGATGTAGTAGTAACAGTTAAAGAAGCTGGACAAAGAGTTGAAATTGTACCTGCAAAATACGAACAGAGAGATGTTGTAGTAACTACTAAAGAAGCTAGTCAACGTTTAACTGTAGTTCCAGCAACGTACGGAACAGAAACATTATCTTATAAGAAAAGAGAATATGGTAACAGGTTAAGAGTTGTACCAGCATCTTTTTCTAAAGACAATGAAGTTATTGAAGTTAGAGCTAAATCTGCAAAATGGCAAATGAGTGAAAGAGCTCCTGATTGTACATCTTCAGATCCTAACGATTGTCGTTACTGGTGTTATAAAGAAGTACCAGCTCAATTTACTACAGTAGATAAAACAATTTTATCTAATAATGCATCTGTTGTAACTACACCAGAATGTGATGAGTCTACAAAACCAGGAGGATGTGGAAATGGAACATACGTAAAGCGTGTAATGAAAACTCCACCATCTACAAGAGTTATAGATATTCCTGCAATTACAAAAACTGTAAAGAAGAGAGTAATGGTAACTCCACCATCTACAAGAACGATTGATATTCCTGCAGTAACAAAAATTATTAAGAAGAGAGTTATGGTAACTCCTCCTACAACAAGAGTTATTGAAATTCCTGAAGTAAGACAAACAGTAAAAAGAACTGTTGTTGATGTTCCTGCTACTACAAGAGTTATTGAAATTCCAGCAATTACAAAGACAATTAAGAAAACTGTTATGGTAACTCCTCCTAGTACAAGAGAAATAGAAGTACCTGCAGTAACTAAAGTAGTTAAGAAAAGAGTAATGGTAACTCCACCAACTACTAAAGAATTTGAAATTCCTCAAGTAACTACAGTAGTAAAGAGAACTATTCCTGCTGTTTATACTACAAGAACTGTTGAAATTCCTGAAGTAACTGCTACTATGAAGAAAACAGTAATGGCTACTCCACCAACAACAAGATCTGTAAAGTTAGAGCCTAAATATGCAAGTATTAAGAAAACTGTATTAGAAGGTGATGCACGTTCTGAAGAAAAAACAGTAGAAGCAAAATATAAAACGGTAACCAAAGAAGTATTAGTATCTAAAGGAGGTTTAACTACATGGAAAACAGTTGACTGTAAGATAGTACAGAATACTCCATTACCAATTAATTGGAATACTGGTAGTTCAACTTTAACTTCAGGAGCTAAAAGATTAATTGATGCTCGTTTATTACCTGTATTAAAAGATGGTATTGCAGTTGCAATTGAATCTCATACAGATGCTAGAGGAGGAAAAACTAGTAATCAGTCTTTATCTGAAAGAAGAGCACAATCAGTAGTAAATTATTTAGTTTCTAAAGGGATTAACCCAAGTAAGTTAACTGCAAACGGATACGGTGAAGGTAGATTAACAAATAGATGTAAAGATGGTGTTTCTTGTACTGAGCGTGAACATGCTGCAAACAGAAGAACAACATTTAGAGTTATTGATCAAAAATAATTGATTGATAATTATATAGATTTTCTAACAAAAAATCATAAAAACCCGAGCTTAGCTCGGGTTTTTTGTTTTTATAAATAATAGTTTTTATTTTATTGTATTAGAGATCGTTTGAGGTTTTTTAAATAGAAATATGAAGTCTAAATGAAAAAAATCAATTTTAATTATTAATTTCATCACATGACTCATGAATTTGTAGATATAGTTAAAAGAGCGGTTGTAAATCAAGAAAAGGATTTAAAAAGTGTGTTAGCTACTGTAGTGTATTTAGAAGGATCTTCCTACAGGAAGCCAGGAGTACGAATGCTAATTTGTGAAAATGGGGATATTATAGGTGCTGTAAGTGGAGGATGTGTAGAAAAAGAGGTTAAATTAAGAGCACAATCTGTTTTTAAAAATAATGAGGCAAAAGTTATTACTTACGATGGCCGTTATAGATTAGGTTGCGAAGGTGTTTTATATATTTTAATAGAACCATTTTTTATTACTAACGAATTTGTTGATGACTTTGAAAATGTTTTAAAGAATCGAGAAGATTTTGAGGTTATATCTTACTTCAAGAAAAAAGAAGATAGTGTTGGTAATTTTGGTAGTATAATGAAATTTTTGAATGCTGAGAATCACACATTCAATAGAGAGTTTAAGATAGAAGAAATTAAAGAGTTGGAAGTTTTTTCTCAAAAGATGCAACCTAAAAACCGTTTATTAATAATAGGAGGTGAGCACGATGCTGTAAAACTTTGTAAGATGTCAAGTTTGTTAGGGTGGGAGGTTGATGTAATTACTTCAATAAAAGATCCGAAAACAATACATGATTTTTCTGGAGCAAATTCAGTAGTATCTCAAACCCCTGAAATAGTAGATTTAAAAATGGATTCAGGTACGGTTGTAGTACTCATGACGCATAACTATGTTCAAGATTTAAAGTATTTATTAAAGATAATTGAATTCAATCCAAAATATATAGGAATTTTAGGGTCTAAAAAAAGAAAGAATCAATTAGAAAATGATTTATTTCATTACAAAAATAATTTAAATGAAGAAATCTTATCTAAGATTTATAGCCCAGCAGGATTAAATATAGGGGCTATCACTCCTGAAGAAATAGCGCTATCTATATTATCTGAAATTTTAACTGTGATAAGAAATAAAGAACCTTTATCTCTTAGAAATATTGAAGGGAATATTCATCTTTAATTGCTTTAGTATAAAAAATGAAAATAGCATTACTAATTCTTGCAGCTGGAAAATCTTCTAGAATGGGAGATATAAAACAGTTATTACCTTATAAAGAAACATGTATTTTAGGAAAGGTAATAGAAAGTGCTCTTGAGTCAGAAGAAAAAGATATACATGTTGTTTTAGGAGCAAATGCTTCAGTGATTAAAAATAAAATAAAAAAATATCCAATAAAATATATTATTAATGAAAATTATGAAAGAGGATTAAGTTCTAGTATTCTTTGTGGAATTAAAACACTTTCTTCTTACGATGCTGTTTTAATTTCTTTAGGAGATCAACCTAAAATAGATGCCATTTATTTAAATAAGATGATTTCATTCTTTAAGAAGAATAAAAATTGTATTGTAACTTCAGAATATGACGATTTCAATGGTGTTCCAGCTATTTTTCCTAAGCTTTTTTACACTGATTTATTGAAAATTAAAGGAGATAAAGGAGCAAAACAATTGTTAAATTCCAAGTTAAATTATATAAAATCGATGGGCTCTTCAGAAAAATTATTGGATATTGATACTCCTGAAGATTACCAAAAACTAATAACTAAATGATTTCAGTTTCAGAAGCAATTCAGCATATAGAAAATTACTGTATTCCATCTATAATAATAGAAAAACCAATAGAGAAAACATTAAATTCAGTTTTAGCTGAAGATATTGTGTCTCCTATAAATATGCCTCCTTTTAAACAATCATCAATGGATGGTTATGCTTTTATTCATGCTGAAAATGAAAGTTATAAAATAATAGGAGAAATTCAAGCAGGAAGTTCTGAAGATATTCCTTTAAAAGAAGGGGAAGCAGTACGAATATTTACAGGAGCAAGAGTTCCTAATATAGCCGATACAGTTGTTATGCAAGAGCATACTAAAACTAAAGATGGGTTTTTATTTATTGAGAAATTACCAAGTGTATCTACAAATGTTAGGCCTCTAGGAGAACAGATTAAAGTTGGTGAAATTGCTTTAGAAAAAGGGACAGAATTAAATGAAGCAGCTATTGGTTTTTTGGTAGGTTTAGGAATATCAAAAGTGAAAGTTTATAAACAACCGAAAGTGAGTATTCTAATAACCGGAAATGAATTAAAGCAATTAGGAGAGGAGTTAAAAGAAGGAGAGGTTTACGATAGTAATTCAATTACTTTAAAGTTAGCATTACAGCAAATAGGAATAAAAAAAGTAAGAATAGTTAAGATTAAAGATACTTTTAAGGCAACAAAAAAAGCAGTTAAAAAACAATTAGAAAAATCAGATGTAGTTTTAATTTCTGGAGGTATATCTGTTGGAGATTATGATTTTGTAAAAAAAGCTTTAGAAGAAAATGAAGTAAAAGAAGTATT
>CALISK010000411.1 GCA_938041625.1 uncultured Tenacibaculum sp.
CCTTCCTTAGAAGTAAATAACACATTATTGAAACAATCTTTTAAAATCAATTGTGTTTTAGTTGTAAACATTCCTGAATTATCTTTCAAATTTGCAATAAGAGCAATACACTTATTTCTAGCTAAATCTTCAGGAAATTGATCGTCATTAAAAAGTACTTTGAACTTATTTTTCTCTAATAAAAATTTCACAAGTGAATTTACTTGATATTTATCTACTCTATTAAAATTTTCAAATTGTTTCGGTACAATTACGTATTTAAAATTATTAATTTTTTTTTGAGCTGAAATACTTATTGAAACTAGTAAAAAAAGAATTATTTTTTTCATCATTATTTAAAAATCACATTAATACCTAATTGAAAAGAAGCACTATTAGCATCTGCAATATCGGAAAGTTTTAATACATTATCTATCATTCCATAAACATTTAGTTTCCAAACATTCGCAGAAATACCTAATCCGAAATTAGAATATGAAAAATCATCGACAGTATAGGTTACTTTTGTATTCCAATTTCCTGAAATTTTTCTTTCATAAAAACCTGTAGCAGCAAATCTGGGGCCTATTGGTTGTATGATTGAATATAACTGTAGCCCTATTGCATTATCATAATAATCATTAAACGACATATCTGAACAATTCTCTTCTCTTCTAGATTTTCCGAAGCCATGCTTTATAGCTGCATTAAATTTTATCGGCCTTAAAACTGTATAAGATTCAGTATTGTCTTTTCTTGTTACATTCGTATCAAAATCGTCATTTAAATCTTGCCAATAATTTGGATTTGTAGCATCATATTGAAACTCTATACCTGAAAAAAGATAATTCCCTTTTATAAAACCGTTTTTTGTCTTTTCAGAATAACTAATAAAACCGACATCTAATAAACTTGCAGCTATTTGTGTTTGATCATCTACTTTATAAGTAAATCCTATATCGAAACCTACTCCTAAATTCCCTCCTAAAAAAGTATTACTAATTACATCACTTGCATTAATATCTACTTCTCCTTCACTATTATAAATTCCTGAAGAATTTGCTGTAACATCAAGATTGTTAAGAGAATGTTCATAAATATTACTAGCCCCTAATCTAGTAGTGAAACTTCCTTGATTTCCTGTAGATGTTATGTTTAAAGATCCTGAATACAATTTTAATCTTGCACCAGCAATAAACTTTTCATTAAATTTCCTTGTTATTCCTGCATGTATAACCCCTAAAACATCAACCTTTGCAGCTAATTTTGAAAACAAAAAGCTTTTATTAATAAAACCTGCGTTTCCATCTCTAACTAAAAATAAAAAATCTTTTGGAATTGCAATAAAAGCATCCATTTCTGTGTAATACCCCACACTTAGATAATCTTTTTTATTAATTTGATACCCTCCATTAATTACTTCTATTTGAGAGTTTATATGAACATAATCATTATCTCCTAAATCATTTAAGACTCTATTTAACTTTTGATTAAAGTTTATGTTATCGTTTCTAAATAAATCTGCTATTGTCAATCCAGATACTCCTACATTTGCAGATATCCCAGATAAAACTGGTACACCTATATGATATTTATAATCTGTTTCTGCTCCAGGATTTACCAATAAACCTTGAGGAATTTTATCGAAACCATATAATATTTGTTTATTTTGAGCTGTAACTTTATAGGTTACAAATAACAAAAAAATTAAAAAATACTTTCTCATAATTTTAATTTGTCCTGAAATAAAAAGTTCCTGCTGATTTAAATATTAATGAAGAAGGTACATTTACGTCTACAATTGAACCATCTGTACTAGGTAATAACGTTAATCTTATTTGAATTTTTCTTGTTCTTAAAAAACTTGCATTATTAGCTACAATTATCTCTTCTTCTAATGTAAAGTTTGCATTATTTGCATCTACATTTAAAACAATAGCATCATCTGTCATATTATCTGCTTCATCTAAAAAGATAAACTCTAATCTAAAATTTCGATTAAATTGATTATTAATTTCAAAGTTCAATTTAACTCTTTCTAAATTTTCTCTTGCTGTATGATTATCTAATGCTGTAAATTCTGATGTTTGAGATAGAGGGTTTACAATTTCCATACCTGGAATAGCAATATCATTTTGAGTAATATCAAAATTCATTAGCGCAACATTAACTGCTGGTGTAATTTCAATATCATCTGCCTGATTAAAATCAATGTTATCTACACATGAAGTAAAAGAAAACACAATTACTAATAAACAAAACTTTAAGAATAATTTCATACCTTTTTTATCTAAATTCAACGGAATATTTCTACAAAAATTGTTTTAATTCTAATAGCGAACTTACACTTTTTACTTTTAATTCTGTTTTTATTTCTTTTTCATTGAAAAAAACAGGAGTTATTCCCACTGCTTTAGCTCCTATAACATCAGCTTCATAGCTATCTCCTATCATTATAGAATTTTCAATTTTTGCACCTGCTTCTCTTAAGGCAAATTCAAATACTTTAGGGTTTGGTTTTTTAACTCCAACACTTTCAGAGGAAACTATAATATTAAAATATTTTTTAATCTTCGACTTTTCTAACTTTAAATCTTGAACTTCCTTAAACCCATTCGTAATTATATGTAGCTTATAATTAGGCTTTAAATAATCTAATATCTCAATTGCTCCATCTATTAAATGGTTATTATTTGGTAAATAATTAATATAATCTTCTGCTATTTTATATATTAATTCATCTTTAGCTTCAAAATTTAAAGCATCAAAAGAATCTTTTAATCTTTTATATCTTAAATCTGATTTACTTATTTTTTCTTCTCTATATAGCTTCCAATATTCAAAATTTATAGGTACATATACATTTAAAAAAGAATCTAATTGTAAAGTTATATTTTGTTCTTTAAAAATTTGTTGAAATGACAATCCAGAATTTTTATCAAAATCCCAAAGTGTATGATCTAAATCAAAAAAAACATGTTTAATATTAGCTGTGGTCATACATCAAAAGTAGTAATATAATTATGCTCAAATTATATTTATTTGTTAAAAAAATGTATATTCCGAACATAAAAAAATAAGAATTGCAACTTACAGAAATTTTCAACTTATTCTTAATTGTTAGTGCAATACATGGTTTTGTATTTAGTGCATTTCTTTTTAAACGTAATAATAAAGAAGAAAAGAGTGTTATTTATTTAAATTTAATGATTCTTGTTATTGCTTTAAATAACTTACAATCTTGGTTATTAACTAAAGACATTCCTTTTTTAAACTATATCCAAATACCTTGGCATTTTTTAATTGCTCCTTTCTTTTATACTTTTTTAGTTAATTATTTAAAAATTAAAAAACGTTCACTTCATATTTTAAATATTATAATTCCTTTTTTTATAATTAGCATTCTATTACAAGTTATTTATTTCTCTTTTATAAAAGGCAGTACAACCATTACTGAATATGATTTTCTGTATGAAAAATATACTAGTTTTGAAGAAGTTATTAGTTTCATTATTTCGTTAAATATCTTTTTTTATTGTTTTTATATTATAAAATATAAAAACAATCTTTTTAATAATATTTTAAGTTTCGACAATTTAAAATGGTTGCATACTTTTATCATTTTAGGCGGTACTTCATATATATTATGGGCAACAGCTCTGGCTGTTAAATTTTATTTAAACTTTCAAGATTTCATTGTCTTTTTTTACCCTTTGAGGGTTATGACTACCATTTTAATTTATTGGTTAGGATATGAATTGTTATTTATATTACGACAAGTTAAAGAACGAAAAGAAATTAGAGAAAAAGTTTTAATTACCACTGTTAAAGGAGATGCGAAAGAGGTAAACAAAAAATTTAATCAAATAGAAGAATACATACTTACGAATAGACGATTTTTAGACAATCAATTAAGTTTAGAAACTTTGGCTAATGAACTACAAATAAGTAGTAGCAAACTCTCTAAACTGATAAACGAACAAACTTCTAATAGTTTTAATTATTTAATTAATAGTTATAGAATAGATTTTTCTAAAAAATTATTATTAGATG
>CALISK010000412.1 GCA_938041625.1 uncultured Tenacibaculum sp.
TACTTATGGAATTTCGCAGATTGGTCTACAGGAGTTGCTCAACCAACTCCTTTCTTTACATTGAATGCTCAAAAAGCAGATGCAAAAACAAACAGTCTTAATTTACAACAAAACTTTACTGGTGATTTTAAACTAGGTACAGTTCGTAATAGAATGGTAGTAGGAGTAGATTATCTAGATTCACAAATTATTGATAATAGTTCTGCTTTTGCAATTGTACAAGCGGTAACAGCGCAAGGGCAAGTTATAAATGGATTACCTATTAACAGAAATAATGTAAATCGTGTTTTAATAGGGAGTGATAATAGTAATACAGATGTAAACCAAAATGTTTTAAGTGCTTATGTTTCTGATGTAGTAAACATATTACCAGAGCTGTCTGTAATGGCAGGTGTACGTTATGATCGTTTTAATTATAAAGGAGATGCAAATAATCCTTTAGATGATGATACAGCGTATACAAAATCTACTTTTTCTCCAAAGTTTGGTGTAGTATATCAACCTATATATAATAAATTATCAGTATTTGCGAATTATCAAAATGGCTTTAATTATGTAAACCCAGAGTTGATTCCAGCTGATCCTGCTAATCCAGCAGCAGGTGTTGTTTTACAATCGTATGATTTAGAAGAAGCAAACCAATTGGAATTTGGGGTTAAAGCAAATCTTTTTAATAATAAGTTGGAAGCTACATTAAGTTATTATAATATAACAGTTGATAATAAAGTTATTGGTTTCGGACCAGGAAAACAACAAGATGGAACTATTAATAGTTCTGGATTTGAATTAGAATTAAATGCAAATCCTGTACAAGGATTAAATGTTAGAGGAGGGTTTAGCTATAATGATGCTAAAGTTACAGAGTCGGTATCAAGACCAGACCTTGTAAACATTCGATTAGATGAAGCAGGGCCAGAAACATCGTATAACTTTTGGGCAGATTATCAATTTAAAAATGGATTTGTTAAAAATTTTGGATTAGGTTTTGGATTTAATGGAGCAAGTGATTTTAACACGATGGCAGGCTATCCTAATGTTGGTGAATTCATATTACCAGCATATACTATTTTCAATGCTTCAATGTATTACGATACAGATAAGTTTAGAATTAGTATTAAAGCAAATAATTTAACGGATAAAGAATATTATAAAGGATGGAGTACTATTACTCCTCAGCAAACTAGAGCTTTCCTAGGAACAGTAACTTATAAGTTTTAATTAAGCCTCTATGTGTTTTTACTTGAGTAATTGTTAACTAAACCTTGTAGCTTTATACGATACGTGTATAGAGCTACTTGTGTTTTTAATATATAAAAAATGTCGATTTCCTTATTATTTATTTTTACAGGATACTTTTTCGTTTATAACACTTCAAAAAAAACTGTTTTAAATACGAATACATTTTTAGTGAACTGGATACAAGACAACCTAAATAAATCAAAAATTATAGGAGTGTTTTTCCTCGGTATAGCATCTGTTTTTTTAATGTCAAAATTTGGATATACTTCAGGAGTGTTAATTTTCTTAATGAATTTACTCCTTGTTTTTTCGTTATCCATTATTATTAATCCTTTAAAAATAATGAGCTACAAACATTTAATAGTATTGTTTTGTATACTTTTTAGTGTAGAATATATCTTATAATTATGCCAGCAAATAAAAAATATTTAACACAGTCGCCTTGGCAACAATTTGCTAAAATTTCAGCAGGATTAATAGGGGGATATATTATTTCTGCATTATTTCATATGTGTTTGGTATTGTGGTTACCGTATGGTAAAGAAATATTAATTACTTCTATATATACACATTTTATTATATGGGGAATTTTATTAATTCTTCCCTATTTATTTGATAATGGATGGAAAGCTTGGGCGGTATATTTAATAAGTTCTATAATTCTTTTTGGAATCTATTTTATAGGTAATCAAAACAATCCTTTTTTATAATGAGTAAAAGAAATTATAATGTGTTTTTTAATACACATACCGTAAGTGGAATTGTTATTAGCGTAGCTTTATATATTATTTTTTTTGCAGGAGCTTTTGCTTTGTTTAAAAATGAAATTAAAATTTGGGAGGAAGGAAAACCCTTACATAATTTCGCTAAAGAAAATATTGATTATAATTTTTTACTTGATAAACTCTCAAAAGAAAATAGTTTAATTAGTAGAGATATTCGTTTTTACCTTGAAACTAAGAATGATGATATTTATGTTTTAACATCTACAGTAAAAGATACGACTTCGATATCTGAAGAAAAAAGATTTGGAGTTTATAAAGAAATGAATATTGAAACTGGGGAAACAGCAGGTTATGTAGAAAAATATAACTTAGGAGAATTTTTGTACCGTCTTCATTTTTTTACACAATTACCAACTATTGGTATTTATTTGGCTGGTTTTATTTCTTTCTTTTTTCTGTTTGCAATTATTACAGGGACAATTGTACATTGGAAAAAAATAAGTTCAAACTTTTATCAATTTAATCCAAAAGCGGTATTAAAACGTCTTTGGAGTGATGCACATACCGCTCTAGGTGTTATCGGTTTACCTTTTCAGTTTGTTTTTGCTATTACCGGAGCATATTTTTGTTTGGGGGCATTAGTTTTAGCACCAGCTAGCATTCTTTATAATGGAAATCAAGATAAATTAATAGAAGATATTCGTCCTGATAGAAAAAACATTGAATGGGTTTCTAAAACTGATAAAGAGTTACCAGATATTAATAGTTTTATAAAGAATAATAGCAAACGATGGAATGATTTTCATCCTCAGTACTTAGACATTAAGAATTTTGGAGGTACAAATATGCGTTATGTATTAATCGGCAACTTAGGCACGAAATCTCGTTTTTTAA
The DNA here is from genome assembly GCA_938041625.1 of uncultured Tenacibaculum sp. Taxonomy (GTDB): domain Bacteria; phylum Bacteroidota; class Bacteroidia; order Flavobacteriales; family Flavobacteriaceae; genus Polaribacter. Next base: position 2,859 of record CALISK010000412.1, read on the forward strand.
GCTCTGGGATGATTACTTATAGTTTAGAAACTAATAAAATAACAGTAAATAGAAATCCATATGAGGCAAAATATATTGATGATATTCAATTGTCAATGGCACGTTTACATTTTGGTGATTTTGGGGGCGTTTGGACAAAAATAATTTACTTCATATTAGCTTTAATCACATGTTTCGTTATTATAACAGGTGTTTTAATATGGGTTGAAGCTAGAAATAAAAAAAGTATGACTTTAAAGCAACGCTTGTATACTGCTAAAGTTGGTCATATATATATAGCTATTTGTCTAAGTCTGTACCCTGTAATTGCTTTATTTTTCTTAGTTGTTAAGTTGTTGCCTAAAGAGTATGTTTCTTCTAAAATGAGTATTCTCTACACGTGGTTCTTTTTAACATGGTTACTATTCACATTATATTTTAGATTTAAACGAAATAATTATTTCACAAATAAAACAACCTTATTATTAGGGGCTGTTTTAGGTTTTTTAATACCCATTATTAACGGAGTTGTATCCAATAACTGGATTTGGAATACGTATAAAACGAAACAGATTGAAATTTTAACTATTGATGTTTTATGGATTTTTATATCTGTAATATCCTTGTTTGTATACTTTAAAATAAAACCAACTATTAAAGAGCAAAGTGCTTTTACAAAACATCCTATTGATTTTAAAAATAGAAAACAATTATTGGCCGAAGAAGCCCAAAAAACAAATACGAACCTAAAAGGTGATACTTCATCTAAAAACAAAAATTATATTTCAATGAGAACAAAAATTATAATACTCTGGATTTTTTTAGCAATTGGTTGGATTGTACATCACATGTACGGATTGTTTAATATTTATTACAACGAAACATTAGTAATGGAAGGAGCAACAGGAGAAACTCCTTTAGTGCATCATATTTATAGAATTGTATTTGAAGGTATCTGTTTGTTTTTTGGTTTGTTAACTATAGAGATTTCTAAAAAATGGTTTAAAATCATTTCTTTAGTTTGGGCAACTATTGCTGGTCTTTATAACTTATACCATCTTATTGAAGCATTATTACACGAAGCTGGTAACATATCAGAGATTTTCATGTTGTTTTTGGTTGTAATTGCTAGCTCGTTTTTAATAAAAAACTTAAATCAATGGCGTAAAGAAATTGTATAAAAAATGAAAGATATACCAACAGTAAAAGATTTATTAAAATTAGAAGGGCAATTATCTAATCCTCATGGTGATAAAGGGTTGCTGGTGGCAGAAAATATGCATAAAACGAATTTTAGTATGACAAAAGCTTCTTTTGATGCTTCTAAAATACTTAAAAACGATGCTGTTTTAGAAATAGGTCATGGTAATTGTCATCATTTAGAATATGTGTTTTCTCTTGCAGAGAATGTTTTTTATCATGGGTTAGAAATATCGGAAACCATGCATTTAGAATCGATGAAACAAACATCTTTTAAAGAAAAAAACAATTCTATTTTTAAGTTATATGATGGGTTGAATATACCTTTTTCAGCAGATCTTTTTGATAAAATAATAACGATAAACACTATTTACTTTTGGATAAACCCAGTATTGTTTTTAAATGAAATTTATAGGGTATTGAAGATTGAAGGAACTTGTGTTGTAAGTTTTGCAGATAAAGAATTTATGAAAAGTCTTCCCTTTGTTAAAGATAAGTTTACTCTTTATAATATTGATAAAATTAAAGATATTGTAAATAAAAGTGAATTAAAGATGATTGACATTTATACTAAAGAAGAAAATGTTATTAGTAAATCTGGAGATAATGTTGTTAGAAAATATAATATAGTAATTCTGAAGAAATGAAAAAGATAGGATTAATTTACGGTTCAGATACAGGAATGACAGAAGAAGTAACGCATAATATCATAGATGAATCTAATTTGGATATTGAGGTT
>CALISK010000413.1 GCA_938041625.1 uncultured Tenacibaculum sp.
TAATTATTTGTTTCTCCGTATTTTGAAAATTAGTTTTAAATCAAGACTTCTCATCTTTTTCTTGATAAAAAGAAGCAAAAATCAAGACAGATGATAAAAATTAAAAAATGCTACGGTATTACCAGCCACAGATAAAAAGAACTCGCCAAAGACTCAAACAGTTTTTTATCTATATGCCAACGCTACTACCTTGATTTTCAATTTTTTCATCAATAAATCAGTCATAAAGTTTATTTTGTTTTCAATTCTGCTTGATTTTTTTTCCTGGGTCTCCCTCGAGTAAACACATTAAAAACTTTAATTATCTAATATTTGTGAGAATCGCGTATTCAACCTTAACACCCGTTAAAAATTAAATACGCGATTCTCACGAAAATTGATTTTATCTATTTTTATACTCTATTCTTCTAACAATGAATTAGAAGCGTAACGTCTCCATTTTTCGATGCAAGCATTAATATCTTCAGGAACTTCTGAATTGAATTGCATAAATTCATTTGTAGTAGGATGAATAAATCCTAACGTTTTAGCATGTAATGCTTGTCTTGGCAATATTTTAAAGCAATTATCTACAAATTGTTTGTACTTAGTAAAAGTAGTTCCTTTTAAAATTTGATTTCCTCCATATCTTTCATCATTAAAAAGAGTATGACCAATATGTTTAAAATGAGCACGTATTTGATGTGTTCTTCCTGTTTCTAACTTACACTGTACTAAAGTTACATATGTAAATCTTTCCAATACTTTATAATGAGTAATAGCTTTTTTACCATATTCTCCATCAGGAAAAACAGACATTTGTAATCTATTTTTCAAACTTCTTCCCACATGTCCTTCAATAGTTCCTGAATCTTCAGCTACATTACCCCATACCAAAGCGTAGTATAATCTTTCTGTTGTTTTATCAAAAAATTGTTTTGATAAGTGTGTCATTGCTTTTTCAGTTTTAGCAACTACCAACAAACCGCTAGTATCTTTATCTATTCTATGAACTAAACCAGGGCGTTCATTACTATTCTTCGGTAAATTTTCAATATGATGTATCAATCCGTTTACTAAAGTTCCCGAATAATTACCATGTCCTGGATGTACAACCATTCCTGGTTCTTTATTTACAACCATAACATCATCATCTTCGTACACAATATGAATAGGTAAATCTTCTGCTACCAATAAATTTTCATGAGGTGGATAACCTAAAACGACTCTTACTACGTCTTTTGGTTTTACCTTATGGTTTGATTTTACAGCAACATCATTTACTAAAATATTCCCTTCTTTAGCTGCTTGTTGAATTTTATTTCTTGTAGCATTCTCAATAAAGTTCATTAAAAATTTATCTACTCGTAAAGGTATTTGTCCGTCTTTTGCTGTAAAACGATAATGTTCATGTAAACCTGAACCCTCTTGGATATCATTATTTTCCTCCTGCATGTCTCTAAGAATATTTTTTCTAGTTTTTAGATCCGTCTCCCAAAATAAGGTTAAGTACAGATTTTTTTGCCAGCTTATCTCCTAAGCCAACTTGTTTTCCTTTATATTTTAAACCTCTTACAACATCTTTACCTATATCTGGTACATAAGTAAATTTTTCTCCTATTAAAAAACCAATAGATCTAAGATGTGTAATTGCTTGACGTTTCGTTTTTCCATTTAAATCAGGAATAACAACGTCTCTATATTTAGACGGATTTAGTGTTAAATATATTTTACGTTTTTCTTTTACAAAATCTCCTGCTTCAGGATTTTGTTCAATCACTGATTTTTTAGGAAATTCAGGATTGTAGTTTGCGCTATCAATTACTTTAAAATCTAAATTTAACTCTTCTAATTGCCTTTGTACATCTTCAACACTCATCTTTTGCAAATTAGGCACTTGTATTTTTTGATTATGATTTGTTGTATAACCTAACCACCATTGCAACAAAAAAACAAACAACAACAATCCTATAATTGCTATTATTATTTGTTTTAAAAAAGTTTTGCTCTTTAAAAATTGAAATATTTTCATTGTCGATTTTTTGTAAGATTTAGCAAATGTACATTAAAAATAATACTATTTTAAAAATAGTAATTTTAAAATACTTTTTTTGGTAAGTTTGTAATATTAAATAACAATTAATGAAAAAAAATATAGCCATTATTATGGGCGGTTACTCATCGGAAGTAGCTATTTCTCTTAAAAGTGGGAATGTTGTTTATAAACATTTAGATAGAGAAAAATATAATCCATTTCGAATTCATATATTAAAAGATGAATGGTATTACATAAATGATGATAATGAAAAGTATTTTGTTAACAAACATGATTTTTCTATAACTCATGAAAATGAAAAAATATTATTCGATTGTGTTTTTAATGCTATACATGGTATTCCTGGAGAAAACGGAGCTATACTTGCTTATTTTGATTTAATCGGATTAAAACATACTTCTGCTCCTTTTTATCAAATGGCACTTACTTTTAATAAAAGAGATACCTTAAGTGCTTTAAAAAAATACAATATTCCTATTGCTAAATCTATTTATCTAAATAAAGGAGATATTATTAGTACTAAAAACATTGTAGAAACTATCGGTTTACCATGTTTTGTAAAACCAAATAATGCAGGTTCAAGTTTTGGTATTTCTAAAGTACATACAGAAACTGAAATACTTCCAGCTTTAGATACTGCGTATAAGGAAGATTCAGAAATACTAATCGAAAGTTTTTTAGAAGGCACCGAAGTATCTGTAGGAGTTATTGAATATAAAGGGAAAATAAAAGTTTTACCTATTACAGAAATTGTTTCTGAAAATGACTTTTTTGATTATGAGGCAAAGTACGAAGGAAAATCTCAAGAGATTACTCCTGCTAGAATTTCAGAAAAAGAAGAAGAAGCAGTAACAAAAATGGCTGAAAAAGTATATCAAATATTAAATATGAAAGGTTTTTCTCGTTCTGAATATATTTTTATGAATGGAAAACCTCATTTTTTAGAAATGAATACTGTACCAGGACTTACAGAAGAAAGTATTTTACCACAACAAGCCAAGGAAGCAAATATTACTTTAACAGAACTTTTTGATAATGCTATTTCTGAAGCATTAAGTTAGTAGTTGATTAAAAATAAATTATATTCGTTTTTCTTTAAAATTATCAACCATATAAATTATGAAAAGAGCAGTTTTCCCAGGGTCTTTTGACCCTATTACATTAGGGCATTTTGATATTATTAAAAGAGGGGTTACTCTTTTTGATGAACTTATTATCGCTATTGGTATAAATTCAGATAAAAAATACATGTTCTCTTTAGAAAAGCGCAAAAAATTTATAGAGGAAGTTTTTAAAGACGAGCCAAAAATTAAAGTAGTTACCTATAAAGGTTTAACTGTAAATTTTTGTAAAGAAGTAGAGGCACAATTCATTCTACGTGGATTACGTAATCCTGCTGATTTTGAATTTGAAAAAGCGATTGCACACACCAATCGTAAGTTATCAGAAATTGAAACTGTATTCTTATTAACCTCATCAGGTAAAAGTTATATTTCTTCTTCCATCGTACGTGATGTTATTAGAAATGACGGTGATTACACTGGTTTAGTTCCAGATTCTGTAAGAGTCTAACTTTTTTAAATTATTAACATGGAATTTGACAAAACAGGGTTCATTCTGTACACTATTAAGTACAAAGAATGTGTAGCTTTTTATAAAAACATTTTAGAACTAGAGATTATTTTTAACGCTGAAAATATTACCTGTTTTTCTTTTGGAAGTTCTTATTTAATGGTTGAACTAGATGATGAATATAATACTGATCTATTCAATGAAAATGAAAGAACAAAAACTTGTTTAAGAATGAATGTTCCTAATGTAAAATTGGTAGCAGATAAATTAATTTCAAAAAACGTATCTGTTGATTACCAAGAACATTCTTGGGGAACAATTGCTAAGTTTTATGATCCTGATGGCAATTTATGTGCTTTTAAAGACAGCCAAAAATTTGACTTCCAAATTAAAAATCACCTAACCCTTTAGGTCTAAAATCATGAAAAACCTTTTTATATTTTCTTTCATTTTATTTCTTATTTCTTGTAATCAGAAAGAAAACAAAAATACTAAAGAACAATTAACAACTCTTTTTGAAACTTCTAAAGGAACAGAAACTCCTACTTATAATGAAGTAATTTCGTTTTATAAAAAATTATCTGAAAACTATACCGAAATTTCTTTATTTGAATTTGGTATAACGGATAGTGGTCAACCTTTACATTTAGTAGTATACAATTCTGAAGGAAAAACGGATAAAAGTAAAATTGCTTCTTCTACTAAAAATAGAATTTTAATCAATAATGGAATTCACCCTGGAGAATCTGACGGAATAGATGCTTCTATGCTATTATTACGAGATATTGTTCAAAATGACTCTTTACAAAAAGCGTATCAAAATTCATTAATTTGTGTGATCCCAGTTTACAATATTGGGGGTGCTTTAAATCGAAATTCACATACTAGGGCCAATCAAAACGGTCCGAAAGAATATGGTTTTAGAGGTAATGCTCGTAATTTTGATTTAAATAGAGATTTTATAAAACAAGACACTAAAAACGCACAAACTTTTGCTAAGATATTTCATACTGTTAACCCTGATATTTTTATAGACAACCATGTAAGTAATGGCGCAGATTATCAATATGCAATTACCCATTTATTTACACAACACAATAAGTTAGGTGGAAAATTAGGGTCTTTTTTAGAACAAGAAATGCGTCCATTTTTAGAAAACTCCTTAGCTAAAAAAGAAATTCCGATTACGCCTTATGTAAATGTTTGGGGAACTACACCCGACAAAGGTTGGAGTCAATTTATGGATTCTCCCAGATATTCTACTGGTTACACTACCCTATTTAATACGTTTGGAATGATGGTTGAAACACACATGTTAAAACCCTATAAAACTCGTGTAAAGCAAACCTATGAGTTACTCTTTTCTATGTTCGATTTTACCGAACAAAATTCAAAAAAAATAAAAGAACTTAGAAAAAATGCTATTGAAGATCTTTTAGTTAGAAAAACATATCCTATTACCTATAAGGTAGATACTAAAAATCCTTCTAAATTTAATTTTAAAGGATACGAAGGAAACTACATAAATAGTAAGGTTACCAACGGAAAAAGATTGTTTTATGACAAAAATAAACCTTATGAAAAAGAAGTAAGTTATTACAATAACTTTGCAATTACAAAAGAAGTGAATATACCTAAAGCTTATGTAATATCTAAAGGTTGGCATCGAGTTATTGAACAATTAAAAAGAAATAATATTCAATTTTCACAGATTAAAAAAGACACCATAATGCAGGTTGAAATAAACCATATTGATCAATACAGTACTGTTAAATCTCCATTTGAAGGTCATTATTTACATTATAATACTACTATTAAAAAATCTATAGACAACATTCAGTTTTCTGAAGAAGCCATCTTAATTCCTACAAATCAAAACGGAATTCGTTACTTATTAGAAACATTAGAGGCAGAAGCTGTAGATAGTTTTTTTAATTGGAATTATTTTGATACTGTTTTACAACGTAAAGAAGGTTTTTCTTCATACGTATTTGAAGATATTGCTGAGGATTTTCTAAATAAAAACCCATTAATTAAGGCTAAATTTGATTCCAAATTAAAAATAGATACTACTTTTTCTAAAAACTCAAGAGTGCAATTAAATTGGATTTACAAGCAGACTCCTCATTATGAAAAAGCGCACTTAAGATTACCTATATATAAACTTTTATAAAATTAATTACGATGAAAAAAGTTTTATCTATTGTAATCATATCTCTATGTTTTTTTATTCAATGTAAACCTAGTTTTAATAAAAAGAATGATATAAATAACACGAGAATAACTAGTGTAGATAGTTTAAAAAACACCTTAAAAGAAGAATCCAATATTCCTGTGAATTCTCCTCTTTTTCTAAAAGATTCATTAGTTCTGAAAGTTATAAAGGAATTGAACCTTCCTAAAGATAGTATTCATATTAATTTTGCTAGTAAAAAAACACTTCAGTTTACTTCTAATAAAACTGTTATTGTTATACCTGTTGTAAAAGCAAATGAATATAATTTTTTAGTATTTGATTTACATGTGGTTTTATTAAATACTAAAAAACACCGTATTATTTCTTCCTACAAACAAGATGCTAGCTCTTTAGATCAAGGAGGCGAAGAAGTTATTACAAATATTGATATTATTGATAATCGCTCTTTTAAAATTCATCAAAAAGAATTCTCTTTTGGAATTTCTTTAAGTTATGATGGAATATCTGAAGGTAAAAAACTATATCTCCTTACTCAAAAAAAGAATAAACTTCTTAAAATATATGACTTTCTAATTGAAAATAAAGAAACTGAAATGTCTTATGAATGTAACCCTGAAATTCCATGTAATGAATTTATAAGTAATCTTTCTATTTCACCTAGAAAAACAAATGGTTATTTTAACATTAAATACAGAACCACCAGTAAAAACTACATTGTTAATCATAAAAAATGTACTTACAAAGAAGTTATTGAAAAATCATTTGACCTTTTTAAATTCAGTAAGAAAACAAATCATTATTACGGAACTTTTAATAAAGACAACATCAACTATTCTTTTAAAAAAACAAAAGAAAAAGCAATTATTTTACCTAATAGCTTAGCTGTAGAATATCCTGAATATAATTTAAAAAAAGAATATAAAAACACCAATAATTTAATTCTAAATGTTGAGAAGAAAACGAATGTTATTAGATTGAATTATGAAGAACCATGTGATGGATATTCTTTTGTTTACATTAATAGTTTTCCTATTAAAGGCTGGATAAATGGTAGACATGTATATAAAATAAACAATGATAAAAATCTTATTTTTCATTTAAAAGAAAACAGTTATATCTTTACTCCTGCTATTAGTTATAGTGATGTTACTACTACAAAAAGAAATTGCCCCGTAGATAAATTAATTGTTTTTCAAGATAACAACAATGAATATGAAGGTTTAATACGTATGATAAATAATGACCTCTATTCAAAAAGGAGAACTTCGTACTTCAAATTAAAAAATAATTACAGAACTTCAGATAAAATTCAACATTTAGAAACAGAAGGAGATAAATTAATTTTAACAGTTTTAAGAAAACAGAAAAAAAGTAGCTCTATTTTAACTTTTAAACTATTCTCTAAAGACAATCTTTATTACGCTGAATTAACAAATAAAAAAAAACTTACTAAATTAGAACTGAAAAACTATAAAGCTGCATAAAATGGTTAAGGTAAAGTCTTTTTTTCTATTTATAACTCTATTTTCAATCCATGTTTATAGTCAAAATTTAGAAGAAAAGATCGCTAAAAAAGCATGTTCAT
>CALISK010000414.1 GCA_938041625.1 uncultured Tenacibaculum sp.
AGTGAATCATCGTTTACAATTCCACTTAAATAAATAACTTGTTTACATGCTGTTTTTTCTACTAAACTTTTAAATTTTAAAGCACATTTTTCTTCTAAATCTTCGAAACTTCCTCCTTTTGTAGACATAGAGTGTATTAAATAGTAAGCTATATCTATATCTCTTGGAAATTCTTTTATTTCTTCTTCTAAAAAATCTACTTTAATAAACTCTATATTTTCTCTGTATTCTATTTCGTCAGGAATTCTATTTAAATCACGAACACAACAAACTAATTGATGACCACTTTTGAGTAAGTTTAATACGAGTCTTTTTGCAATATAGCCTGTTGTACCTGTGATTAATATTTTCATACTGTCTTTTCTGTTTTTTTAGGTCGTTGATATTTTTGTCTCGTTAATAATTCTGGAACAGTATATCCATCCAAACCATTTATTGCTGTAACTTTACCTTTTGAAAGGTTTAAAAATCCATCTTCTGATAACATTGAATCTTCCACTTGAAAAAATTGAATTTCACCAACAATCATTAATGTATCATTTTCTCTAATATGATATTCATTTAAATATTTCATCGCTATTTTAACAGGCGATTCTTTTACAAAAGGAGCCACAAAACCATTAATATATTCTGGTGTTAAATTAGTTACTTCAAACTCTGAAATTTCTTTCGCATATTTTGCAGAAGTATGATGTGCATCTTCAATAAATGATTCTGCAATATGATTCACAGTATAAAAACCTATTTCTTTTAAATTTTCATAACTATTTCTAGGGACGTCTAAAGTCGGTCTTAAAATAAAACCTAATAATGGTGGATTGGAGCCCAAGTGAACTACAGAACTAAAAACTGCTACATTTTCTTGTGCTTTAGAAGAAATAGATCCTATTAAATTTGCTGATTTATAACCAGACAAACTATTCATTAAGTTTATTTTATGAATATGATCAAAACCATCAATATCTTCCCGATTAAAGAATGCCATTTAGTATTTTTTAAAGTTATTTATTTTAACATTAGTGGCTTTTAAATCATGCATTAAATTATACAATCCGAAAAATGTACGATTTATATATATGAAATGTTTAGAACCTCTATTACCATTCATTTTTTTAAGCTCAGTACTTTTTGCATATTTGGTACCTAACTCCGTTATTTTACCAAAGAAACGTTCATCAGAAAAATCAAAATTTTCATTATTGAAAGGCTCTGTAAACAGGCTTAACATTTCATGAAACATTTCTTTAAAGAAAATCAATTCTTCTTCAGTATCATCTTCTCTTAAGATTTCTAATTCATATAATTTCTGTACAAAAAATTCAGGATTAGAAATATTTTCTTTCTTAGCTAACTCAAAATAAGGATTATAAAAATCATCAGGAACTTCTTTCATGCATCCAAAATCTAAAACAATCAATTCTGTTTCTTTTGAAATAAGAAAATTACCAGGGTGTGGATCGGCATGTACTTTACGGATTTTATGCATTTGATACATATAAAAATCCCATAATGCTTGTCCTAATTTATTCGATTTCTCTGTATCTGTATTTTGAGCAGTAAATTCAGAAAGGTGTATCCCTTCCATCCAATCCATCGTAATAATTCTATCAGAAGAAAACTCTTTGTAATAATTCGGGAATTGTAAATTATCAATATGCTTACAAGCATCTACTATATCCTGACTTTGAGAAACTTCTAAAATATAATTTGTTTCTTCAATAAGTTTGTTTTCTACTTCTTTAAAATATTTATCATTATCTTTTCCTCTAATATTGAACATTTTAATAGCAATAGGTTTTACCAACGCTAAATCAGAAGAAATACTTTCTGCAATTCCTGGATATTGAATTTTAACAGCATACTGTTTCCCATCTTTTTCTGCTAAATGCACCTGACCTATACTAGCTCCGCTAACTGCATTTAAGTCAAACTTATCAAATAATTCGTTCGGATATTTCCCGAAATAATTCTTAAATGTTTTTTTAACCAATGGCGCTGATAATGGTGGTACAGAAAATTGTGATAAAGAAAATTGCTCTACATAAGCTTGTGGAAGAATTCCTTTTTCCATACTTAGCATTTGAGCTACTTTTAATGCACTTCCTTTTAATTGTTTTAATCCATCATAAATATCTTCTGCATTATCTTTATCTAACTGTTCTTTAGCTTCCTGTTCTCCGCTTACTAATTTAGTTCCATAATACTTCAAATAATTAACACCAACCTTAGCTCCAGTCTGAACTAATTTTGTTGCTCTTTGAATTTTAGAGGTGGGTATTCTGTCTATTGTCTTCATATATTCGTCTTCATTTTTTCTTTAAATAAAAATTTCCCTAAATCAATAATACTTTTAACAGGTGCAATATTTAAAATATCAAAACTAGCATTTACTGCTTTTTCAATAAATACATCTGTTTTCTCAAAAGAAGGAGAAGTATCTTCTAACCAAAATTTAAGTGTAATTATTAATTGTGCCCATGCACTTTCTTCAATTGCTTTATTTTGAATTTTCTCTATCTTTTCCTGTTTAAAGTCTAATTTTTCAATATCTAACGTGTTTATAAACTTTTTAAAATGAGCTCTAAACCCTTTCAAACTTTTTACAATTTCTAGCTTATTTTTTTGTCCTTGTAATGCATACACCACATAACTTCTATTAGCTGTTAGTGTTTCAAAAAATGTAAAATAAAAACTTAATAGCTTATTTCGAGCATCATAAGTTTCAAATTCTTCGCTTTTATGTAAAAGCAATAAAGTGTTTTCAAAGAAAATTGAAAAAATAGACGACTTTATAGCTTCAAATGATGTGAAACTTTCATAAAATAACGCTTCTTCAAAATTATTGTCTTTAGAAAATTTATATACTGATTTTGGATCTTCATTATTCTCCAACACATAATCCATATATAAGGAGATAATATCATGTTTACTTACACTCTTTTTTTTAGCCATTTGAAAAAATTTAGGTTTTAACAAGTTTATTACTACTTCAAATATACGATATTTTTGTTTAAGTTATTTTAAAATACTTTAAACATTTTATTAGTTTTAACATTTAGTTAATAGTAATACTATTATATTTGCAATAAATACATTTAATAATGGATAAATTACTTTCAAATATAAAAATAGAAGTACCAGAAGGCATCTTCATTAAGAATCCAGAATCATCTGAATTGGGCAAAAAAATTATACAAACTAGTATTATTTTAATTGATGAAATTGGATTTGAAGATTTCAACTTTAAAAAACTTGGTAAATTTATCTCTTCTAACGAAAGTTCTATTTATCGTTATTTTGAAAGCAAACATAAATTACTAATATATTTAAGCTCTTGGTATTGGAGATGGATAGAATATCAATTAGTTATTGAAACATTCAGTATTAAAAGCACTAAAGAAAAACTTATTCAAGCAATAGAAGTGGTTACTAGAACCACTAAAGAAGACAAAGCTTTTTCTCATATTAATGAAGTTTTATTAAATAAAATTATTATTAATGAAAATTCTAAATCTTACTTAACTAAAAGTGTTGATTCTGAAAATAAAGAAGGTTATTTTTTACCCTATAAGAGAGTTGTAGGTAGGTTCGCAGATATTATTTCTGAACACAACAGTACTTATAAGTTTCCTTTAAGCCTAGCTAGTTCAATTACAGAAGGCGCATTACATCAACATTTTATTAAACAACATTTTATTTCTATTACTAATTGTAACAACTCCATAACACCTACTAAATTTTACACAAGTCTAATCCTCAATACACTATCAAATGATGAATAACTCTTTAACACCTTGGAAAAGGTTAATTGGATTGTTAAAATTAGAAAAAAAAGATATTTTTCAAATATCTTATTTTGCCATTTTTGAAGGAATTGTATCTCTTTCTCTACCCCTTGGTATTCAAGCTATCATAAATTTAATACAAGGTGCACAAGTATCTGTATCTTGGATTATACTAGTTATTTTAGTAACTCTTGGAGTTACTTTTTCAGGAATATTAAAATTAATGCAATTACGTATTATAGAAACGATACAACAACGAATTTTTACAAGAGCTTCTTTTGAATTAAGCTATCGTTTTCCTAAAATAAAAATGAAAGAATTAAGAAATTATTATTTACCAGAACTAGCCAATCGTTTTTTTGATACTTTAACCATTCAAAAAGGATTATCAAAAATATTAATAGATGTTCCTTCTGCTTTTTTACAAATTATTTTTGCCTTATTATTACTTTCATTCTATCACCCGTTTTTTATTATTTTCGGAATGTTATTAGTTTTTTTAATCTATACTGTTTTTAAACTTACTGCTTCGAGAGGATTAGAAACAAGTTTAGACGAATCTAAAAACAAATATAAAGTAGTACACTGGCTTCAAGAAGTAGCTCGCTCTGTTACAAGTTTTAAATTGTCAGGGAAAACAAATTTAGCATTGAAAAAAAACGACATTCTTGTTGAAAAATATTTAAATTCTAGAGAAAGCCATTTTAAAATCCTAGTGATTCAATACATACAAATGATCGGGTTTAAAGTATTAGTTACTGCTGGTCTTTTACTTATTGGTGGTTTTTTAGTACTAGAACAAAAAATGAATATAGGACAATTCGTTGCTGCTGAAATTATTGTTCTTTTAGTTATAAATTCTGTTGAAAAATTAATTTTAGGGCTAGAGTCTTTTTATGATGTGCTTACTTCTATAGAAAAACTAGGACAAGTTGTTGACAAACCTATAGAAAGTCAATCTGGAGAAACAATTAAAGGAAATTTATCAATTCAATTAGAAGGAGCTACTTATAATGTTAACAATCGAAACTTCCCTATTCTACAAAATATTTCATTTAATATTAATGCAAAAGATAGAATTTTAGTTCAAGGAGAGAGCGGTTCTGGTAAATCAAGTTTATTACAACTTATTTCAGGTGTTATAGAACCTACTTCTGGTCATTTATACATCAATGATTTATCTATAACGAGTTTACAGATTAACAAGTATAGATCTAACTTAGGATTATCTTTATCTGAAGAAACTCCATTTGAAGGAACAATTAGAGAAAATATTACTTTTGGTAATACCGATATTAAAGATGATGAAATATATGATGCTTTTAAAATTGTAGGGTTAATTGATTTTCTAAAAGAACAACCTATGGGACTTAATACCATTATTAAACCTGAAGGAAAACAAATAGCATATACTATAGCTAAAAAAATAATCCTCGCAAGAGCTATTGTTAAAAAACCTAAACTTTTAATTTTAGAAGACCCTCTAGATCAATTCAAACAGGAAAAAACAAAAGAAATTATTGATTTTCTTACTAGCCCGTCGCAACCATGGAGTTTAATTGTTGTAAGTAGCAACAACACTTGGAAAGACTATTGTAACAAACATATTATTTTAGAAAAAGGTCAAATTAAAAACTAGAAAAAGACATGCTTAATATTTCCAATAACTCTGTATCTGAAAATATAGATTTAACAACATTTAAGTCTGGTAAAAGTATTTTCACAAAAGAATACCACAAACGATTTAGACAGTTTTTATTAATATTTTCTATTATTATTTTAATTATACTGTTTCTGCCTTGGACTCAAAATATATCTGGTAAAGGTAGTGTTACTACCCTAAAACCAAATCAAAGACCACAAACATTACAGTCTCAAATTCCTGGAAGAATTGAAGAATGGTTTGTACAAGAAGGTAATTTTGTAAAAAAAGGAGATACTATATTACGAATTTCAGAAATTAAAAGTGATTAT
>CALISK010000415.1 GCA_938041625.1 uncultured Tenacibaculum sp.
CTCTTGCTTGTTGATTTAAATTTGGATCTGCAAAAATGGTTTTATTAATTGTAGGTGGATTTCTTACTGCATTTGGATCAAAAAGATTTTCTTCATCTGTAGAACAACTTATAAATAATAAAATGCTAAGGATAAGATTTATTAAATTTCTCATGAAGACTTTTCAAGGTAGTCGAAACAATTTTATTAAAATTACTTCTTTTTTATAACTATAGGAAGAATCATTTTTTAGAAAATAAAAAACCAAACAGAATCAAAATATTTTAATATTCATTCTGTTTGGTGTAATTAATTACCTTATAAAAAAGTAGTTAGCTAAAATTAATTTTAAGAAATTCTAACCATTTTTACAGATAGAATATAAGTTTTAGATTTTATTTTTTCTCCAAGTTTTTTATAGTTTAATCTTGATTTAATATAATCTGCTATAACTTTTTCATTGTAATCTGTGTCAACTGACAATACTACAATTTCATTCTTCTTATTAACTCTAAATTCAAGAGTAATAGAAAAATCTCTCTCTAAAATAAAATCAGGTTCTTTTAATAATTTTTGCACTGTTTTAGAAATAACAGATGCAGTTGCTATTTTATCGTTTTTTGGATCGTTGTTGGCTTTTGCAATAAAACTAAATGATATTACTAAAATAACCGTTAATACAAATTTAATAGATTTCATAATGAATGTTTTTGAGGGTTCTGTTTAAATTGAATGTTGTTTTTTATTTTAATATTTAAAACATTGTTTATTAATACACTGCAAATTTATGTGCTATATTTAGTTTATATGTTATTACAGTTTTAACAAAAAAAAGAGGTAAAACGGGAGGTAAATCACGTTTTTGAGAGTTTTTATGGGGTTTGTTTTGTTAATTTATGTGCAAAAGGTATTTTTTGTTGCGAATATTTCATTTACAGTATAAGGATGATATCAGGTGAATAAAAAAAACAACTTTTATCGTGTAAAATAAAAATGAAGTCAGAAATTTAAAAGACTATAAGCTTTTAGTAATTTTTATTTACAAAAAAGATATCCAGTTTTTATTGATATGATAGTTAGAGAATCACTTATTTATTTAATTAACAAATAAAGAGGAATAAGGTAAGGTTTGCTTATTTGTTAATTTAATGTAAATAAAAAGTTAAATAAAAGTTATGTAATAAATAATGGTTTTATTTGTTTGATTTTCATTGATTTGTAATGTAATAAAATACAAATAAGAGCATGTTTTTAAGAGATTGTAGGAGATTGAATAGAATTATACATCTTTAGTAAGTAGTTATATTGTATTACATCAATTGTATTAATATACCAGTTATTGCAATACCTAGACATAGTGGAGAAAAAATTGTAGCATCCGCTTTTGCAAATTTGGTGTTTTTTATTTTTTTGAAAAAGCCAACATATTTAAATTCACCAATAGCACGTAACATAAAAATAGAAGGGATAAACCAATATGCGTAATTTATAATCCAATTAGAAACTGGAAAAATTACAAGTCCAGACTTTATAAGATATATTAATCCAAATAAAATTAGTACAAGTCCTACGAATAAGGTAGCTAATTTTGGAATCGAAATAGTTTTTAATTCATTGCTTTTTGTAGGAATCACTTTTTCTAATCCCCAAACGCCTCCAAATAACCAATAGAAATGAAAACTACCAAGAACTGTGAAAACTAAGAATAAAATTGTAGATAAAATTATAACGATCATAGTTTTGGAATTTGAAAAATTTGTTCAGTTTGTTTTCTGTTTAAAGAAGTAGGAGTTAAGCGCATTAACAAATTTCTAAATTTAATTAAAATAGGATTAGATAAATGAGAAATCTTACCAATCATCCAACTAACCTTCACCACTTGATGTGCTTTAGGAAGCCTTAATCTTTGAAATTCTTGAAAAGCATGGTTTGTATCGTATTTGGTTAAAAGTTGAGATAATACATAAGCATCTTCAATAGCTTGGCAAGCTCCTTGCCCCATGTTAGGAGTTGCTGCATGTGCGGCATCTCCAATTAAACAAACATTTTCCTTATACCAATTTTTTGTTGGTTTTAAATCTAGTATTTCGGCAATATTTATTTGCTTTTCATTGGTAGTAGCAATTATTCTATTAATAATTGGATCGTAATTTTTAAAATAAGTTTGAATATTATTTATTTCAAATTCATTTTTATTGTTTTTAAAAGATTTTAAAGCATACCAATACACTTTATCTTCCGCTATTTGAACAAAGCCAAAACGATCTGTTTTATTCCAAGCTTCGTTTAATTCATGCTTATATTTAAGAGGTAGTTTAAAATTAGTAACTCCTCTCCAACAAATTTGTTTGGCATTTCTTAAGGTATTGTTAGGAAACAAATTTTGTCGAACGACAGAATTTAATCCATCTGCACCAATTAATGTTGAAGATTGAATTTGCTCTCCATTTTCAAAAGTTAATAAGTACTTTTTGTTATCAAAATCAACTTTTTTTAAGCGATGATTTAGTTTTATAATAGGAGATTTTAATTCATTTATTAGAAGCTGTTGTAATATACCTCGATGAATAGCAATGTTCTTTACTTTATGTTTTTTCTCAAAAAACGATAAATCAACTTTAGAGATAGGAGTTAAATTTGCCTTGGTAATATTCATAGAAGAAATAGGATTGCCATGTTCTTCAATACTCTTTTTTAACCCTAGTTTTTCAAATATTTGCATCGCATTACTGGCTAAAATAATTCCTGCTCCAACAGGTTTTATTTTTTCAGCTTGTTCAAAAATTCTTGTTTTAATTCCTTTTTGTTCAAGAGCTATAGCAGTTGTCAAGCCTCCTATTCCTGCTCCAATAATGTCTATAGTCATAATAATAATTACAGTATAGTACAAATATACTAAAAATAATTCAAAGTAGTACAATTGTACTAAAAATGATATATTTGTCTTAATGAATGCAACAAAACAAAAAATATTATTAAAATCGTTGAAGCTTTTTAATGATTTAGGAATTTCAAATGTATCGTTAAGAACTATTGCAGATGAGGTAGGAATTAGTGTGGGTAACCTACAATATCATTTTAAAAAAAGAGAAGATATAATAGAAGCATTGTATTTTCAGATAGTTGAAAAAATTGACGCTATTATTTTTATAAAAACAGATGATTTATTAAAATCATTTTTCAATATTTCAACAGAAATTTTTAAAATACTTTACGAACATCATTTCTTTTTATTAGATTTTATAACTATTACTAGAAAGAACCAGAAAATAAAAAATCATTACTCTCAACTTTCAAAACAAAGAGAAATGGAATTTTTAAAAATTGTGGAGGTTCTTATTCAAAATGAATTGCTTCGAGAAGAGTTGTTAAAAGATGAATATAAAAATTTATTTAGAAGAGTTGAGGTTCTTAGTAATTTTTGGTTTTCTTCAATTTTAATACAAGCTGAGGTATTATCAGAAGTATCTATTGATGAATATTTAGTACTGGTAAGTCAAAGTATTTACCCATATTTAACAGAAAAAGCAGAAAAACAGTATACTAACATTTTTCCATTTCAGTTAGTTTAATTAGTTATAAATAGCCTTTCTATAATTACCAAATATTAATGATCTCTTTAAATTCAACTTCTCCAGTAACATTTATAATTAATTTAGAAGGAATAAAACTACTTCCTTTGTATTTGGGTTCGGTAGCATAGCTTATTTTTTTTCCATCGATAAGAAGTTTTTCAATTTTTGAATCAAAATCTTTTTTCATTTTTTTAGCAAATGCAGGAACATATAGAGAATTCATAGGAAGTTCCGTTCCACCAAATTCTAAAGGCATTAAATAAATTTTAGAAAGCTTTCCTTTATTAAACAAGTTAATAGCTTTTTGATTACTATCAACTTGGTTATAATCTAATTTGTTTTTCTTAAACCAATTAAACATATTTTTTTGTGTTTATTTAACCTGTTTTATACCATTGATTTATTACAATAAGTTGCTTTTTCAAAGTCTCTAATATTAATAGAAATAATGGGAACATTAGGAAACATAGTTTTTAATTCGGTAACAATTTTTTCAGAAAGATTCTTTTTTTGAGATACATTTCTTCCTTCCATAATATTAGCAAAAATATGAATGAAATCATTCTTAGTATTTCCAATATTGTAATGTTCAAAAGGAGTAATTCTTACTTTAATATCTTCTTTATCAAATAAGTTGGTAGATTCTGCAGTATCATATACTTTTTGAATAATTTCTTTTGGTGATTTCAATTTTATAATATTTTCAGAGCAATCAATTACAAAATGTGGCATAAAATAGTTTTATTTCTGGTGGATATAAATGTTATTTAGGAACCTAAATTTAATTAACTAATTTAGTAAATAATAAATCAAAAAGTAGTTTTAGATACAGGTTAATTATCATTTTAAATGAAAATAGAAAAAGCAATAGAAGAGTATCTTGAATTGGGAGATTTTTTTAATCCTGACTATGAACAGGAAAATAAAATATTGTCTGAATTTAAGAAAAATTCACCTGAATTAAATCAATTTCAAATAGATAAATTAATTGATGTTTTAGAAAACGAAATCGATTTAAATAAAAAATTCTTTGTAGCTGATTTACTTTATCTTTATGATAGAGTTGATGAGAAAATTTTTGAGCCATTAATTAATGTTGCAATTGATTATCAAGATCCAAGCTTCAATCGAATATTTTTAAGGCCATGTATGCAACTTTTTGGTGTTAAAAAGGTTTCAGAAAAATTGAAAGAAAAGTTTATAAATGCTAGTTTAAAAGATAAGATAGGTATATCACAATTAGTTTATTGGTTGAGACCAAAAAATAAAGAAGATGTACAGGTTTTAGAAACGGAAATAATTAATAGAGTAAATGAAACCGATAATTTGGTCGAACTTTATTTTTATAACTTAAATTATTCTAATAAAATAAAATCTAAAAAGAGAATCCCAACTAGTGCAAATGAACTTATGAACGTTGTAAATGGGAATTCAGAATTGGAATATGTATTATATGATCAATTAAAATGGAAAAGAAAAAGACTAACTAAAAAAGACTATAATTCATTATGGAAAAGAGTTAAAGCAAAATTTAGTTTATAAACAGGAATAGATACTTTCACAATCTTTTTTATTTCTTTAATTATACTTTTTCCTAAATTCGATAGGGGAGAAATCTGTTTTATTTTTAAAGATTTTTGTAAGTGATGCAGGATATTCAAAGCCCAAATTATAAGCAATTTCACTTACAGAAAGTGGAGTTGTAGATAATTGTTCTTTGGCTTTTTCTATAAGTTTATCATGTATATGCTGTTGTGTACTTTGTCCGGTTAACGATTTAAGCATATTACTTAAATAATTAGGAGATAAGTTTAAACGGTTGGCTACATTTAGAACAGACGGAATTCCATTTATAATTAAATGATCATCGTTAAAATAATCAGACAGTATTTGTTCTAACTGAATTAATATTTTGTGGTTAGAAATTTTCCGGGTAATGAACTGCCGATTGTAAAAACGATCTGCATAATTAAGAAGTAATTCTAAATGAGAAACTACAATTTTTTGACTAAAATCATCCATGTTAGATAGATATTCATGTTCTATGTTTTTCAATAAATCGAGTAATGTTTGTTCTTCTTTTTCAGAAAGAAAAAGAGCTTCATTTAAAGTATATTCAAAAAAATCATATTGGTTTATTTTTTTAGTTAAAGAAGTATTCCATAAAAAATCGGAATGAACCAATAACAACCAACCTGATGGGGTATGGTTGTTAATGTTAGGGTTTTTAGATAAGTTCATGATTTGATTTGGAGCAACAAACGTTAGAATACCTTCATCAAAATCATACTCTTGTTGTCCATAAAACAACTTATGAGCAACATTCCGTTTTAATCCTATAGTATAATAATCTTGTTTCCATCTAATGTCACGAATATTTGATGGGTATTTTACCTGGCTATAATCGATTAAACTAATTAAAGGATGTTTTGGGGCAGCTAGGTTAGCTAGTTCATGGTAATCTTTTATTTTTTTAAAGTGCTTCAAATCTTTCATTATTATAAAAATAAAAAAATTAGACTAACATACCGCCAGAAACTTCAATACGTTGCCCATTAATCCAATTTGCTTTCTCAGAGCATAAAAAAGCAACGACTCCTCCTATATCTTCAGGTTCTCCTACACGGCCAAGTGCAGTAATACTAGAAATTAAATCAGCTTTCTTTTTGTTTTTATTACTAGCTCCTGCAAAATCGGTAGCAATGGCTCCAGGAGCAATAACATTGGCTGTAATTTTACGTTCACCTAATTCTTTAGCTAAATAACGAGTAAAAACTTCTATAGCTCCTTTCATCATTGCATAAGCAGACATACCAGGCAAGCTAAATCGAGTTAATCCACTAGAAACATTAATAATTCTTCCACCTTCATTAAGAAATGGGAGTGCAGATTGCGTTAAGAAATAAGTACTTTTAAGATGTATATGCATCATTTTATCAAATTGTTCATTTGTGGTATCTAATACTAGATTATAAGTTCCTGTTCCGGCATTATTAATTAAAAAATCAAAATTAGGAGTACCATTTTCTTCTTGTAAGTAATTCGTTGCTTTATTAATAAATTCTTGACTACTTTTATAGTTATTTGCATTAAAATAAAAAGCGGTTGCTTTTTGTCCTAACGTTTCAATTTCTGAAATAACTTCTTTTGCTTTAATTTCATTTTTATAATATGAAAAGATAATATTTATACCATTTTTTGCCATATTTAAGGCCATATCTCTACCTAATCCACGGGTTCCTCCTGTAATGATTACTGTTTTTTGACTCATTTTTATTGCTTTTAAATTGCAATACAAAGTTGAGTTTATGTATCGATTTATTCTTGTCCAAATCTATTTATGTCTTATCTAAATCTACGGATATAAAAATATTCTACTCATTATTCCTCTTTTGATATTAGTAGATGAGAGGAATCGTTTTTTATTTCGGGTAAAGTTTTATTTAATTCGGAGTATTTGTTAATATGAATTAAACTGTCACGTACTTTCATTAATTGCTCAACAAGCATTAGATTAACTTCTGGTTGTGAATTATTATTTATTCTTTTAGAAAATCTAAAACCAGTATTATAATCATCTAATGTGATTTTTGATTTGTTTACTAATAAAATTTCTTCTTTTAGGGTTTCGAAAAGCTCTTTTGTTTCATTTGAATCACTTTCAAAATAACTAATCTGTTTTAAAATATCTTTTGGTAATGCATACTGCCAATTTTGTAAAGAAGGTAAATCACTAAGGTCTCTATTTCGATTCCTTCTTTTTATATTATGAATGATGATTTTTTGAAGTATAATAGTATCAAGTGATACTTTTTTTTCTGTAGAAAAAGCTTTTTTTATTTCCCAAACCTGTTCTGTAGAGTTCGAAGAGTATCTTTTTTTAAGAGTTTCTATTGTTTTGTCTTCGTATTTAATTCCATATTTTTTTTCTGATTTAATTTTTTCTGACGTAATATATTCATAAGCTTCTTTATGTTTTTCAAAATAAATACGATTCAGTATATTTTGATCAACAGAAGTTGTTTTGTAAAGAATGAATGCCATTGTAAGTGAAACAACAAACGAAATTAAAATCCAGTTTCCTGATCGATAAACGAGTCTGACTGAAAACCAAGTTTGAGCAAAAATTACAATGGGAGTAAGTATAAATAAAAGAGCATGTTCTTTGTATAGATTTACAGGGAAATCATAGATTGAAATATCTCTTAAAGAAAGAAACAAAAAACCTATTTGAGCAGTGAGAAATATAATTAACCAAAAGAAAAAGAGAGAGTTTGTTCTTGCTTGTTGTTTATAAAGTTTGTTTTTTTTCCTTTTATTAGTAATATTTCCCATCCAAATCCAAATAGTAATAGAAAGTCCTAAAACAGTAGATAGAGAAGCAAAAAAGAAATTAAAAAAGTTGAACTCTTGTTTCTCGAATAATAACAAATCTTGAGATAAACTGGTTAAAAGGCGTATAAATTCTCTTGTTCTATTAAAAATTAAAGAAATAGATAAGGCAGAAAAACAGCCAGCTATTATACCAAACCAAAATCGTTTTTTTCCAATACCTTGAATTGAAATTTTATCTTTTTTGAAGCTTATTCTTTTCATTTAGTTTTTAATTCAAAGTTAATTATTGAAATCCAAGTTTTTCTTTTAAATTAAAATATCCATTCCATAAACAGGAACTATCAATAATTTTATATTTTTCAGTATCTGAATTAATAGTATATATATCTGAAGTGGTACAACCTCCTTTTGGTTTATTCATTAATTTTAATTTTTTTTCAAAAAGAATTAATAAATTTATTTTTTCTTGGGTAAGCCTTATTTTTTGTTTTCTCTTTTTATTCGTTTTATAAATAGCATAAACTTTCTCTCTTTTGTAGGTGATTAGAATGCTTTCATTATCCCAATGAAAACAACCCATTGAAGAATATTGTAAAGCCCATTTCTTTTTAATCTCAATACTTTTTTCTACAGAAGTTTTTAATTCATAATTTTTGAATTGATCTTCACATATTTTATAGTGAGTATTTTTTTTGCTGAGCTTTAAAATGGTATCTATTTTTTGCCTGAAGATATTTTCAAATTCGATTCTTAACTCTGATTTACTTGTTGAAAAAGAGTACCTTCTTGAGGGTTTATTATTTTTAAATTCAATTTTTTGATTTGATTCGTTATCGTAAATCTTAATGACAGCTGAATCTATTTCATTGTTTATCCCGCCAATATTATTTTCTGTACAATTATAAAATGTTAGGCTGTATTTGGTTTGAGCAAATAATGAATTAAAAAAAACAATGAAAATAAATGTGAATACAAAAGAGAGTTTTGTTTTTTCCATAATCTTATTTTTCTCTAAAGTTAAAAATCGAATTAATAATTTAAAAATAAGAATGAGTTAACAGGTTAATTTGATAAGTAAAGTTGTTAATTGATTTAGTAAAGTATATCTATTTAATGTAGTTAATAAATTTAAACCAAATAGAAAACTTGAACATGTTTTCTTAATTTGGTTTGTATGAGTAATTTATTTGAACTAAATATTAATTCTTTTCAGTTTTATTTTTTTTAATTACAATTAAAATTAAGATAAGTAAGAGTAAACAAAATACGATAAAACTATCCCCAATTTTAGAATATATAGTAGTAACACCTTTTGTAGGTATTTGAGTTATTAATACTTTATCATTATCGGTAAAATGGTCCATTTCACTAATCACTTTTCCGGTATAATCTGTGCCTACAGACAAGCCATTACTTGTTTGTCTAATAAAATTAAACCCTTGTTCTATAGCTCTAAAACGTGCCATGTCTGTATGCATAGGATCAATTTCTTTATAATCATTACTTGGTGATAGTAAAATATCTGTACCACTAGCTTGTTTTAAAAAATCAGGAAAATCTAAATCAAAACATATAGCGCCTGCAATAGTTCCATACTCAGTTTTTATTTTTTGAATTCCAGTAGCTTTATTATTACTAATAGGAGCCTCTGCATTAGGTACTGAAATCCCTTTCCAATAGTCAATAACTTTGTTCCCGTTTTTATCGAATAAAACAAATTTATTCTCAAGAAATTTAGTCTTTAAAGGGTCGATAACAGCAACTCCTATACCTAAATAGATATTTTGGTCAGATGCTATTTTACTTGCTTTTTCATACAATTCATTTTCATCCTCTTTTAATATTACACCATTACCTTCTGCCCAAAAAACTATTTTTGCTCCAGCTTTTGCCTCTTTAATACTTCGATCAAATAAGTTTTGATTTAATTTTGAGGTATTTTTTCTAGTTTCTATTTTAACATCATTTTTAGTTTCTTCGTTATTTAATCCATTAATATTAACCTGAACATTAAGGTTACTTAATGCTGAAATAGAAGCGATACGAATTGTTTTTGAATTGGGCTTTTGAAATTGTATACGATACGTACCATACATTAATGTAGATGCTAAAACAAGACTATAAACGAGAACTCCTTTTTTTACATTTTTCCATTCATTTTTTTGTTCATAAATCCAATTACTTATAGAAGCAAACCAAGTAATTAAAAAGGTGATATAACCTAAGCCAAAAACAGAAATAGATTGCAACAATACATGTTGAGATTGTTGTGTGTATGCATAATGACCCCAACTACCATACGGATAAAATTGATGATATACATATTCAATTAAAACAGCAGTAACAGGAAAAATTAATGTACTTAAAAATGAATTTCGTTTTTTTGAAAAAAAAGAATCCATTAGATAAGGTAAAGAAGCAAAAAAACTAAAAATAACTGTTATAATAATTGATACCGAAATGGGTAAAAAAGGAGCTATATCAAAGCCTACGTAATAGGTTATCCCTATGATTAAAAATGCAAATAAAAACCCTTGCCATTTCTTTAGTTTACGAACAGCAAAAAGTAGCATTGTTGTGGAAATCCAAATGGCAAAAAAAACTGAAAATTGCCCGTTTGAAAATAAAAGAAATAAGAATAAGATTAATACGAATGTTATTTTTTTAGTAAGTTTCATTTTCTATTGATTAAATTAATACTGGTGCAATATCAATTTAATTTACCTGTAGAAACAGTTGTTTTTGTTGAAGTATCGTTTGGGTTAGTTGAATTGTGAAATATACATCTTGATTTTTTTTACTATTATTTTAATAGAGGTGTTTTTTTATTAATATGTTATGCAGATTGTATTTTTCCGTTTATAATTTCAGAATATTTAGCTTTATTAAAATTGAATTTAACGATTTTCCAAGAAGGCTTTCTGTAAATGAAATCTACCCAAAGGTTTATGTTTTTGTCTAGTTTTATAGATAAGATGTCTTTGTCGATTATTTCGATTTCTTTATCAAAACAGTTTTTACTATTTAGTTTAGATAGTAAAAATAGTGTTGTGTTTTGAAACTTTTTTAAGCTCAATAGGTTTTGTTCTTCTTCTAACTCATTCATTTTTTCTATAATCTCTTTTTTTAATCTCAAATATTCGCTTGAGTTAGAGTTGCTAAAATTATTAGGTAAAAAACGTTGCCCAATTATTGATATAGGTTTGTAGTTAGATTCTT
Source organism: uncultured Tenacibaculum sp. (assembly GCA_938041625.1). GTDB lineage: Bacteria > Bacteroidota > Bacteroidia > Flavobacteriales > Flavobacteriaceae > Polaribacter. The sequence goes on from CALISK010000415.1 coordinate 11,109, forward strand.
TTGTTTGCTCACGCCTCCTAAGAATCCAATCTATTTGATCTTCTTTAATCTCATCATTATTTCCGATACAAGAACAAAGTAAAAATTGATTTTGAAATTTACACATCTCGTTTTTTGATTTAATAATGTTTAGTATATAATAAATCAAGAGTTCGATTTTTTTTCTAACTCTTGATTTAACAATAACTTTATAAAAATAGGTTAACATTTAAAGTTAACAAAATTGTGTTTTTTATAATTGACTTACTGTTATTTTATACGTTTAGCTTCTTTATCTACACCTTGAGATTCTTGCTGAACTCTATATTTTTCTACTTCTCCTTTTTTATTCATTATAAAAGTATAGGTAACCTCAGGTGAAAATCCGTCAATAATAAATTTAGTTTTAGAAACAGGTATAAGTTCTATTTTAAAATCGGGACTCATTGGAACATAAAGTTTGCCGTTTTCATAGATCACT
>CALISK010000416.1 GCA_938041625.1 uncultured Tenacibaculum sp.
AAAGAAAAAACATCTATGGCACTTATTGCCTTATATTATAATCAATTTACTTTTTTTTCCTCGATTTTACCTTGCTAATACTTCTGTTAAAGTTGAATTACTAGAAAACTTTAGAAATTCTTACGAGTTTATAATAAGTCATGTTTTTACACACATACAAGCACTTCTATATTTAATAGCTTCTTTTTCTATATTACTTAAAGCAAAAAAAATATTTACAGAAAATTATTCGAGTAGTGTTATAAAAACATATAATTGGTTATTTCAATTATTAATTAGTTATAGTTTTTTATATGGATTTGCAATTGTAAAAAACATATTGAAGTTCTCTAATTTTAAAGAGCTTTTCAAAACTTCTCAAATAATTATAGCAATTATTGTTTTAACTACTATTTGCTGGTATGTATTAAAAGCGTTAAAAAACCCAGATTTATTTAAAGGGGTAGACTCTAAAATTACTTTAGCTAAGAATTTAATACGAGAAAATACTCTTAACAAAAATATAAATTCGGAAATTCAGATATTGAACAAATACATGGATGAAAATGAGCCTTATCTAAACCCTTCTCTTACTATTAGGAATCTAGCGGAGCAAATGAAAATTCCTATGCGAGATTTATCTGTTTTAATTAATCAGAGTTTGAATAAACATTTTTTCGATTTTGTAAATGAATACCGCATTAAAAAAGCAATGGATATTTTAAAAGATTCGTCTAATTATAAAATGACGGTTTTGGAAATTTTATATGAAGTAGGTTTTAATTCTAAATCTTCTTTTAATACCGCTTTTAAAAAGCATACACAATTAACACCAACTCAATTCAGAAAAAAAGAATTACAATTGTAATTTATAATTATGGAAAATGCATCAATCATAGGAATATTAAGCTTCATCATTTTTTTATTGTTTTTATTTTTTGCTGTTTTTTTATTAACAGTAAAAACTGACAAGAAATTAAGTAATGTATTGCTTGCTACCTATCTCATTGTTGTTTCTATAGATGTTAGTGTGTTTTTTTATTCATTATTTTTAGAATCTAATTTAAATTTAGAAATGTTAAGAAATAGAACTTCTGATTTAAAAAGCCCTCTAATTTTTCTTTATATTTTATCTGTTATTTATTCAAATTTTAAACTAAAAAAAATACATCTTGTTCATCTTCTTCCATGGTTAATAGGTATACTTATTTTAATGCCTAATTTTTTCTTGGTAGACACGGTTCATAAAATAGAGTTTTCTGATAATTATAATGATAGAACAGAAATCCTTTTTTTAAAAAATTTTGGATGGATTCTATTAACAGCCTATTTTGTTGCTGAAATATATTATGTAGCTAGATACAGAAAACTACTTCTTGAAAATCATACAGATAAAAATAATTTTAAAAATTACATTTGGTTAAAACAGTTATTAATCTTAATGTTTATAGGTACTACAATAACTAGAATAAAAGGTTTTGTAAGAGATAACGGGTATTCTGAAGAGGCTACAGAAATCTGGAGAATTATAACCCTGTTATTTGGTGTCTTCTTTGTTTTTTGGTTGATTTTTAAAGCCTTAAATTCCCCAAAATTATTTAGAGGAATTGATGTGAATTTAAACACATCAAAAGAAATGAAAACTAAAGATGAGGGAACAAAAAACAAGGAACAAGTGATCTATTTAAAAAATCACATGAATACAGAAGAACCTTTTTTAAATCCGTCGCTTACCATTAGAGATTTAGCAGACCAATTAAAGGTTCCTATGCGAGATTTATCTGTGTTAATTAATCAAGATTTAAATCAGCATTTTTTCGATTTTGTGAATGAATATCGTATTGAAAAAGCAAAGAATATTTTAAAAGATACTTCAAAAAAGAAACAAACGGTATTAGAAATTTTGTATGAAGTTGGTTTTAATTCTAAATCTTCTTTTAATACAGCCTTTAAAAAATATACAGGTAAAACACCAACACAGTTCCGTAAATCAACTTAATAACAACAACTTAACGTAAAGTCGAACGTTTTAAAAAAATAGTCGAACGCATTTATTTCTTACAAATCAGTTCGACTTTGTGTTTTCGGTCGCACAACTTTAGAATCAGTCGCACTTTTGTCTCATCAAACAAAATTATAAACAAAAAATTATGAGACATTTAGTTTTAGTATTCTTAATATTCATTTCAACCATTACTTTTTCTCAAACAATTACTGGTAAAGTTTCTGATAACTTAGGAAGTATTGCTTTTGCAGATGTTATTTTAAAAGACACCAATAATACTATTGTAACTGGAACAACTACAAACGATGATGGTACTTTTTCAATAAAAGCTACAACAGGAGATTACCTACTAACTGTTTCTTTTTTAGGATATGAAAATTGGACAAAAAACATTTCACTAACAACAACTATAGATTTAGGTTCTATTCTTTTAAAAGAAGATTCTCAAACTTTAGATGAAGTAGTTATTAAATCTAAAAAAAGAGTAATTGAAAGAAAAGTAGATCGATTGGTTTTTAATGTTGAAAAAAGTATTGTTGCTGCTACAGGTACAGCAGAAGATATTTTAAAAATTGCACCAAGAGTACAAATTCAAAACGGAGCTATAGAAATTATAGGAAAAGGAAACGCTCGTATACTAATAAACGGAAGGTTATCACCATTAGAAGGAGAAGATTTAATCGATTTTTTAAATGGATTAGGAGCAAATGAGATTAAAAGTATCGAAGTGATTACAAATCCACCAGCAAAATACGAAGCTTCAGGAGACGGAGGTTTAATTAATATTATCTTAAAAAAAGGAGCTTTAAATACATGGAAAAATGTAACCACATTAACGTATAATCAAAATAAATATAATTTTGGAAATCTTAGAAATAATTTCTTTCTAAATAAAAATAAAATTTCACTATCTGCAAGTATAAATGCGACCAAGGGAAATTTTGAAAATGCAGAAGGTTTGCAAATATTTTATCCAACTAATTTTTGGGATATTAATATTGACAACAAAGCTCCTAATAGAAAATACTCAGG
>CALISK010000417.1 GCA_938041625.1 uncultured Tenacibaculum sp.
CACCAAAATATATGTTGCCAAATCATTGGAAATTTAAAAAACAAACTTTCGTCTTGTCCTTGAATTTTTATAAAAAAGATGTAATGAATTATAAGAATAAAAACAATAGTGTAAATAATTGTAGTAATTATCCCTACCCAAACTCTCGTATTTGTTTCTTTAACCCAATCCCATTTAAAGGATAAATAATTATTTAAAACTCCCTGTCCAAAAGCTAAACTAAAAGAGTACATTGCAGAAACGCCTATAGAAATTAAAAAGATTTTCATCGTATAATTCCCATTGATAATAAAAAAGACAACCGCACATATTAATGTGATTTTTAAAGTTAGAACAAATTCTTTTTTTAAACTACTTAGGCTAAATACTTCCTTCATTATTGTCTTTTTTATTAAAATAAATAATCTACAATCTAATATCTAAAGATACATCTTTATCAATAATTTTAAATTTTGCATCATTATATTTTGGAGGCCCAAAATTCATTACATTATTAGAAGCACCATAATCTTCCATAGGCATACCATTTGCTTCAAAATCCATTCTTCCATTACTATTTTTATCATGAAAACAGGTAACTGCATATTCTCCTTCTGGTACATTTGTAAAAACAATTGTACTTTTTCCTTCCTTTACAATTGCTTCTTTAACTTGTATTGGCTTTTTTACTAAAAAGGTTTCTTCGCTATGAAGTGCAAACTTAATACTGCCTTCACTATTAGTTGCATTAACTACAGTAACAGTTATTGTTTTATTTTGAGCAACTACATTTAAAATAGTTACTGCTGATATTAATAATGTTGCTAAAATTTTCATATTTCTAAAGTTTAAGAATTAATTACACTACAAATTTGCATGATTCTTCCTTTTTTAAAAACTAATAATTACTGAACTGTATTTTTTATATGATGAGTTGTAAACTTTAGTTAAAGTTGTTTCATTTGTATCTATATTTCTCCGCTTTAAATGTAAATTGTTATCAAATTTATCTCATGAAATTTAAAGTTTTATTCCTTTTTTCTCTATTCATAACTATTATTAGTTTTAGTCAACAAAAAAAAGTAACACCTATTGACTTATCTTTTGGTCAATTTATGAGTTGTAGAGATTTTACAATTTCTTCTAATGAAAACGAAGCTTATTTTACAGTCCAAAATTTAACTGAAACTCTTTCTTTAATAGTAAAAACAACAAAAACTAATAAAACCTGGGGAAAATTTGAAATGATTTCTTTTTCTGGAAACTATAGAGATATTGAGCCTTTTCTATCTCCTGATAATTTAACATTGTATTTCGCTTCAAACAGACCAAAAAATGGAGAAACCAAAAAATCTGATAATTATGATATTTGGTATGTAAAAAGAAAAACGGTTACTGACAAATGGTCTGAGCCTATAAATATTGGAGCTCCTATTAATACATCTGCTAATGAGTTTTACCCTGCTATTAGTACTAATAAAAATTTATATTATACTTCAGATAGAGATACAAAAACTAAAAAAGATGAGATTTTAGTTAGTCAATGGAATGGTAAACATTATGAATTTCCTACAAACCTAAATACGAATATTAATAGCAACAAGCACGAATTTAATGCATATGTTTCTCCTGATGAAAGCTTTTTAATCTATTCAATATACAAAGCAGAAGATGGAATTGGAAGTGGTGATTTATATATTAGTTTTAAAGATAAAAATGGCAGTTTTAAGAAGAGAGTAAACATGGGTGAAGCAATTAATTCAACTAAAATGGATTATTGTCCTTTTTATAACCAAAAGACAAATACATTATTTTTTACTAGTAAAAGAAACGAGGTATCACATAAAAAAGTTTTCAATTTGTCAGAATTCAAAGAACTAATAAATCAGTATGCCAATGGTTTAAGTAAAATATATAAAAGTAAAATCACCCTAAACAAAAAAGACTTTTATTAATCTTTTTTCACAAAAACTATTGCTCGTTTCATTTTTTTTCATAGTTTAGCCACATAATGCATACAAACAATAAGACAAATCAAATTTTAGTACGACGCCGTCCCATTCGACGCTGTTAATACGTTCTTACCTAAGAATTAACTAAATTTTGAACCCGTTTTATTAATACTACAATGCAAACTATTAATCATTTTTTCACCACTTATAAGGCAACTATTTCTATAAATAGCAATAATTTTACACGCCGCTTTTTTCCGCGCCCGTAAGGGCTATTCTTCATTATAGAACTCAGGTGAGTCCGGTTCTCTACTCCAAAAAAACAAACAATTCTTAATTAAAACATCATAGTAATGGAAATCATTATTGCTGATACATCACATATTATTCATGCACAAGAAATTTGTGTTACCATAGAAAACGCTGCTAAAATAAGAGGCACTGGTATTGCAAAAAGAAAACCAGAATACATTATTTCTAAAATGAAACAAGGCAATGCTGTAATTGCTTTAGATAACGGAAACTTTGCAGGTTTTTGTTATATAGAATCGTGGAATCACGGGAAATTTGTAGCCAATTCAGGTTTAATTGTACACCCAAATTATAGAGGTATTGGCTTGGCTAAAAAGATTAAACAGCAAATTTTTAATCATTCGAAAACCAAGTTTCCAGCAGCAAAAATTTTTAGTATCACTACTGGGTTAGCAGTCATGAAATTAAATAGTGACCTAGGTTACAAACCTGTAACTTTTTCTGAATTAACAACCGATGACTCTTTCTGGAAAGGCTGTCAAACTTGTATTAATTACGATGTTTTACAAAGAACAGACCGGCAAATGTGTTTATGTACAGGAATGCTTTACGATCCTGAAAATAAAATCAAAAACCAATCTAAACGTAAGATAAAAGAGAAAACGTTTACAAGATTAAAAAGTATAAAACAACACCTTTTCCTTAAAAAAGAGAAAAAATGAAAAAATTAATTCTTGCTTATAGCGGTGGTTTAGATACCTCATACTGTGCCGTACATTTATCTAAAGATGAAAACTTTGAAGTACATGCAGTAAGCGTAAATACCGGCGGATTTACAACAAACGAAATTAATACGATAGAACAAAAAGCATATGCTTTAGGCGTAAAAACATATAAAAACATTCAAGCTGTTACCAACTATTATCAAAAAGTAGTTAAGTATTTAATTTTTGGTAATGTTCTAAAAAACAACACCTATCCATTATCAGTAAGTGCTGAAAGAATTATTCAAGCTATTGAAATTATTGAATATGCAAAAAGTATTGGCGCCAATTATATTGCCCATGGTAGTACTGGTGCTGGTAACGATCAGGTTCGTTTCGATTTAATTTTTAACACCCTTGCTCCTACTATTAAAATTATTACTCCTATTAGAGATAATACTTTAACAAGACAGCAAGAAATTGATTATCTCCAAAAAAATGGTGTAGATATGGAGTGGCAAAAAGCCAAATACTCTATTAATAAAGGGCTTTGGGGTACCAGTGTTGGTGGCGATGAAACTTTAACCTCTCACTTACCCTTACCTAATGAAGCGTATCCTTCTCAATTAAAAAATACAGAAACCTCAACTATCAAAATTTCTTTTGAAAAAGGAGAACCTGTAGCTTTAAACGACACTAAAAATGATGCACACACAATTATTGAACAAATAAATGAATTGGCTTCTTCTTATGCTATTGGAAGAGATATTCATGTAGGTGATACTATTTTAGGTATTAAAGGAAGAGTTGGTTTTGAAGCCGCTGCTGCTACTGTTATTATTAAGGCACATCATGTATTAGAAAAACATACTTTAACCAAATGGCAATTACAACACAAAGAATATGTGTCTAATTGGTATGGCACTCATTTACACGAAGGTTTATACCTCGACCCAGTAATGAGAGACATAGAGGTTATGCTTAACAATAGTCAGAAAAATGTTACTGGCGATGTTTTTATAACCCTACAACCTTATTATTTTACTATAAACGGAATACAATCTCCTCATGATTTATTACAATCTGATTTTGGAAGTTATGGTGAAGAAAATAAAGCTTGGACAGCACAAGACGCAAAAGGATTTATAAATATATACGGAAATCAAACAAAAATTTATCAAAATACAAACGGTTATGATTAAAGTAGGAATTATTGGTGGTGCTGGTTATACCGCAGGAGAATTAATTAGAATATTACTTTTTCATAAAAATGCAACTATTGATTTTGTTTACAGTACTTCTAACGCTGGTAATAAAATTAGTGTTATTCATCAAGATTTGGTAGGTACTACAGATAAAAGTTTTACCAATACTATAAATCCAGATGTTTCCATTGTGTTTTTATGTTTAGGTCATGGTAACTCCTCAAAGTTTTTAAACGAACATACCTTTTCAAAAACGACTAAGATTATTGATTTAAGCAATGATTTTAGATTAAGTGATGATTCCAATTTTAAAGGAAAACAATTTGTTTATGGTTTACCAGAAATTAATAAACTTCAAATTAAAGAAACTAATTATATTGCAAATCCTGGTTGTTTCGCTACAGCTATTCAATTAGCATTGCTTCCACTTGCTGCTAATAGTTTATTGAAAAAAGATGTTCATATAAATGCAGTAACCGGTGCTACTGGTGCTGGTACTAGTTTATCTAAAACTACACATTTTACATTTAGAGATAATAATTTTTCGTACTACAAACCTTTTACACATCAGCATTTAGGGGAAATTAACCAAACCATGCATCAACTACAAAAAGGGTTTAATAATGAACTTTTCTTTTTACCTAACCGAGGTGATTTTTCAAGAGGAATTTTTGTTACTGCGTATACTTATTTTGAAGGTACCGTTTCTAATGCTGTTGAAATCTATAATGAATTTTATAAAGATGCTCAATTTACGTTTGTTAGTGAGCAACCTATACATTTAAAACAAGTAGTTAATACCAATAAATGTTTAATACATATTCATAAACATGGTAATCAATTATTAATTACTAGTTGTATTGATAACCTTTTAAAAGGTGCAGCCGGACAAGCAGTACACAATATGAATTTACAATTTGGTTTTGCAGAATCAGAAGGCCTTCAACTAAAAGCAACTTATTTTTAAAAAAATATTATGAGTCAATTAAATTATGGCATTTTCAATGACTTTTGGAATGATTTCCCAAATCATCTCCCTCTACTTGGCCTACATATCGACGATGATGAGCCTAAAGAATGGAACCTTACTAAAAGTCTTGAAAGGTTAGATTTCATCTGCGATAATAATGATGAAGAAACTATAAAAAACGATATAATAAAATTATTAAATGATGAAAACTGGCGTCCTCATTTAGTTGCTATTCTAGCTTCTTTTAAATTATCTAAAAAGAAACAGTTAGGGTTAATTGATATAATGTGGAATAGAATTGAAAAAGGTTCTTGGATAAGTCCTCAAATTCTTTCTGTTTTATCAATTATAGATATTGATTTTGAAAATAAAGCAAATGAAATTTTAAATACTGGTTTTATTATAAAATTTTCTAAAATGAATATGATAGAACATCACAGTTCAAGAGGATCTGAAAGTTCTAAAGAAGCTTCACAAAAAGTAATAGAAAACATAAAATCTTTACTACAAGATAATGATGATGAATATGGCTGGAAAGATAGTTTGATCTATCTCATTCAAACTAAAAAATTCAAACTAAAAGCAAAAAAGAAACCATGAAAATAGCCATCATAGGAACAGGGAATTTAGGAAGTGCTATAGCTAAAGGCTTACTAAACAACAACAGTGTTAACACATTATACCTAACAAAAAGAAACATCACTGAAATTGATGATTTCAAAAAAAATAATAAAGTAACTATTACTACTAATAATGAAGAAGCTGTTAAAAATTCTGACATTATCATTTTTGCGGTACAGCCTAAACATTTAGAAATCATTTTACAACAAATACAACCTTTCTTAACAGGTAAACATATATTAATTTCTACCATAACAGGTTTTTCAATTGCTAAAATTGAAACTATTGTGGGAAGTAATCAATTTATTATAAGAGCCATGCCAAACACCGCCATTGCTGTGGGTAAATCTATGACCTGTTTATGCGCCAACTCAAAAGGAAGCGAACAAATTGAGCTTGCAAAAACTATTTTTAATCAATTAGGGAATTCCATGGTTATTTCAGAAAATTTAATGCAATCTGCTACGGTAATTTGTGCAAGCGGTGTCGCTTTTTGGATGCGTTTAATTCGTGCAACCACACAAGCCGCAATTCAATTAGGTTTTGATGCTAAAGAGGCACAAGAATTAGCCATGTTTACTAGCGAAGGAGCAGCTAGTTTACTAATTAAATCGGGCAATCATCCAGAAGAAGAAATAGATAAAGTTACCACTCCAAAAGGATGTACTATTGAAGGTTTAAATGAAATGGAACACAAAGGATTAAGCTCTTCTTTAATTCAAGGAATGGTAGCATCATTCAACAAAATTAACACCATAAAAAAAGAACAGATATGAGTTTATTTAATGTATACCCTTTATTTGATATTACCCCTGTAAAGGCAAAAGATGTATTTGTATATGATAAAAATAATACAGCGTATTTAGATTTATATGGTGGGCATGCTGTAATTTCTATTGGTCATTCGCATCCTACTTATGTACAAAAATTACAAGAGCAAGTTGCTACTATTGGTTTTTACAGTAATTCTATTCAAAATCCTTTACAAGAACAATTAGCAAAAAAACTATGCGATGTTTCTAATTGTAAGTACTATGAATTATTTTTATGTAACTCCGGTGCAGAAGCCAATGAAAATGCTTTAAAATTAGCTTCTTTTCATACGCAAAGAAAAAAAGTTATTGCCTTTAAAAATTCTTTTCATGGCAGAACCTCAGCTGCTGTTGTAGCTACTGATATTCCTAAAATTGTAGCACCAATTAATGCGCAACAAGAAGTTGAATTTTTAGAATTTGGAGATATTGAAGCATTAACTAAATCACTTTCAAAAGAAGATGTTTGTGCTGTAATTACTGAAATCATTCAAGGAGTGGGTGGTTTAGATGAAGCTACCACAGAATTCTATAAATCTGTAGATACACTTTGTAAAAAATATGGTACTGTTTTTATTGCAGATGAAGTACAATCGGGCTTTGGTAGAACAGGTGATTTTTTTGCTTTTCAAAAACATGATATAGAACCTGATATTATTTCTATCGCAAAAGGAATGGGAAATGGTTTTCCTATTGGTGGAATTTTAATTCACTCAAAAATTAAAGCTTCTTTTGGATTACTGGGTACTACATTTGGAGGAAATCATTTAGCGTGTACTGCTTCTTTGGCCGTTTTAGAAACGATTCAGCAAGAAAAATTAATAGAGAACGCCAGAGAAGTATCAGAATACTTTATTAATAAAGCAAAACAAATTCCTGAAATTAAAAATATAAAAGGGAGAGGTTTAATGCTTGGTTTAGAATTTGATTTTCCTATAGCTGAACTTAGAAAAAAGTTAATTTACGAGCATCACATTTTTACAGGAAGCTCTAAAAACCCTAACCTCTTACGTATACTTCCTTCTCTAACTGTAAAAAAAGAACATTTAGATGTTTTTATTAATGCGTTAATAAAAGCTTTAGAGTTACAAGAAGTATAATTTAACTTAAATACTCAAATATCATGAAAAAATACATCGATATAAATGACATAAAAAATATACCCTTAATTATAAAAGAAGCTATCGATTTAAAAAAGGCTCCTTTTCAATATAAAAACTTAGGTACTAATAAAACCTTAATTATGCTTTTTTTTAATGCTAGTTTACGAACGAGATTAAGTACTGAAAAAGCAGCTAAAAATTTAGGTATGGATGTTATTTGCTTGCAAATAAATAATTCGTGGAATTTAGAATTTGAAGATGGTACTGTTATGAATTTAAATACTTCTGAACATATTAAAGAAGCCGCTAAAGTAATTGCACAATATGCCGATATTATTGCTGTTAGGGCTTTTCCTACCTTAATAGAAAAAGAGAAAGATAATGCAGAAGTTATCATAAATAGTTTTTCTAAATATTCAAACATTCCTGTTTTAAATTTAGAAAGTGCTACTGCACACCCATTACAGGCTTTGGCTGATGCTATTACTATTAATGAATTTTCAAAAACAAGGAAACCAAAAGTTGTATTGTCATGGGCACCACATCCAAAAGCTTTACCACAATCTGTTGCTAATTCGTTTGTAACAATGATGCAGCAATTGCCTGTTGATTTTTCTATTACGCATCCTAAAAATTATGAATTAAATTCAAACATTACCAAAAATATTAAAGTCAATTATAATCAAGAAGACGCTTTAAAAGATGCTGATTTTGTGTATGTAAAAAATTGGAGTTCATACAACAATTATGGTAAAGTATTACATCAAGATACAAACTGGATGATTACTAAAAACAAATTAAACAATGCTAAATTCATGCACTGTTTACCTGTAAGAAGAAATGTAGTTGTGGAAGATGCT
>CALISK010000418.1 GCA_938041625.1 uncultured Tenacibaculum sp.
AAGGAAAACAAAATGTAGATATAAAATTTTCAAATGATGAAATTACCTTACCTTATTCATTAAACATTACGTATGATAGTTTTTTACCCGATTCTTCCTTAGAGTCTCCTTTAGCTTTAAATACTAGTATTTCTGATAAAAATTACAAAGTAGGTGATAATGTTAGTATGACTATTCATTTAAATAATAAGAAAAAAGAACATATAGGTATGGTAACTTCTATTATAGGAATACCCTCTGGTACTACCCCACAGCCTTGGCAGTTAAAAGAATTAGTTACTCAAAATAAAATTGCTTATTATGAAATATTTGATAACTATTTGGTTTTCTATTGGAGATCTATGCAAGCAAAAGAAAGTATAAAAATTCGTTTAGATTTAAAAGCAGATATTGCTGGTGAATATCAAGCCCCTGCTAGTTGCGCTTATTTATATTATGGCGATGAATTTAAAACTTGGATTGCAGGAAGTAGATTATCTATTTCTGAATAAGAATAATATTATTAGAGCTATCTGTAGTTTTTTTTAAGTTTTTGGTAGCTCTAAATAATAACAAAAAAATATTCTCCTTAATCTTCCCAATCTGCAGTCCATTTACCATGGCTAACTTTCTTCATTTTAGGCACTCCTTTACTTAGCATCATTTTAATGTAACCCCAGATTGCCAGTGTTAGTATAAAAACAAAAAAACATAATAAAAATGTTACAAACGTAGGTACTTCGTTCCCATAAAAAACCGCATAGATAAGCAATGCATTAAAACCAATCATTAAAAAAGGTATAAAGAAATAAAAACCAGCAATAGATGCGATATTATAATACATATCCATTTTATTTCCTAGCACATAATTTATAACCCCTGTAAAAAGGAATGTAAATATAAAGCAAAAAATAAAAGACCCAACTAGTTTCATAATCAATGTAAAACCAAGTGTAATAACTTTATCATTTCCTTCATTGTAATTAACGGTATATACATCACCAATAGCGATACCTGATGTAGAAAAATCTAATTCTCTTTTAATTAACTTACCTGTTTTGGTTGTAAACTCGATTGTTGGGGTATACATTGTTTCATATGTTCCTTCTTCAGAATCGTAATGTTCTTTTTGAGTAAAGCTAACCACAGTTCCTGTATAACTTTCTCCAGATGTACTCACATTATAAACTTCCTTAATCGTTTTAGAAAAAAACACCCATGAAAAAATTAAGAACAAATTGATACAAAATAACACCGCACTTACATAAAGGAAAGTACCACATCCTTTTTTATTTATTCTTTTAACGAATAAAAAAGCAATGAAAAGTGTTATGAATATAAATGATAAAGAGTAAACTGGTTGAATGTACATTTAATTTTTTCTTTTTTAAAAATGGCTCTTTTAGAATTATCTAGTCTATCTATAAACTACATAGTATTTTTTAACTTTATTTTTCTTTTTCTAAAAACTATAAAGTCCTTTCATTAATTAACTTCTCTAAAAAACACCAATATACTAATCTCTTTTTCCATTAAGAATTTGATGATATTGTTGAAATTATTTTACAATGATTACATTTAAAATCGTAAAGGTTATGTAATCGTGTTTTTAAATTCCACTTCTTACTACAACTAGGACAGGGTTTTCTTAATTCATCTCCTTTAAACTTCTTGTAATTATATAAATAATAAAAGATTGGAATAGAAGTCAATTCTTCTATTTTCTTACATATTTCAAGTCCCTGTTTAGAAAGTTGAGAATTTATTTCTTGCATTTGATTTAAAGCCCAACGTTCTCCTACTTCACAATTCATTTGCAAATTATCACAAGAAACATAATTAGTTTCCCATCTTAAAATTGGCATATATCCATGATCGTAATATTTAGGTATTCGATAAAGTGGTACAGGTTTATTACAATCTCCACATGTTAATGGAGACTCAATAGTTATATAATTTGTAATTAATATATAATATTCAGGTTTTGTACATTTACAAGGTCCTTCGTAACTATCATAAGATTTCCCAACTAATTTGCTTCTCAATTTTGAATTACAAATATCTTCAAGTTTTTTTACCTGATTATTTACATAATAACTGTTATATTTTTTATCAAGAGAATTATTTTCTAATGTAAAAGGTAAACAAACTATTTTTTCTCCTTCAATAAATTGTGATTCAATTCTCCCTTGCGTTTGTCCATTACTTCTATAAAAAGAAAGAAGTAAACTAAACTCATCAACAAGTTCATTTTTATCAACTTTAGTATTTATATCAATTGATATTTCTTGAATATACATTATGTCTTATATGATTTTCAGATTATAATTTCGTACATCAGCCATAACAAGGGGTTTAAACCCCTTGATATCCTTTAAGGAAATGTTTGAATGCTAAATAAATATTCACAAACCATTACTAATTATTTTAACTTTTTCTCCAAATATCTATCTCTTCTCTTGTTATATTAAGATTATAAAGTGTCCATGGATAAGGTTCATCTGTCCATTTAAGTTCTAGATTCGGTTTTACAAATGCTCTTTCTATCAATTTACAAATTATTTTCTTTTGATTATCTAATTCTAAATAAAACTCATACGATTCATCAAGCGCATGTTTTAATTTATTAAAATGCTCAATAATCCATTCGTTTGGTTCACAATCTCCATCTGTTAAGAACTCAAAATAATGATCGGTAGTATACGCTTCATTAAAACCTCTATTTTGACAAAAAGTAAATTCATCTAATCTATGTACTTCTTCAAATTTCACAATCTCTTTTAATGCTGTATTAGAACTAACAACTTTTTTAAATGCTTCATAAATCAACCTCCATACTTCAGCTAATTCTTTCGTTTTAAAAACAAATATCCAACAACCACAAATGTCTTTTTCTTTTAACGGACTATATTCTGTTGGAATTAAATATTGAGTATAAATATCATTTCCATTAATTTTAAATACGGCATGTTCTATCAACCTTTCTACTATCATAAAATTATTAATAAAACAAATTTAGTTATATCAAGTTACCTAGTAAACACCAATTCGTTATCGGTAGACATTTCTTCAGAAAAGCCATAACCATCTACATTAAAACCTTTAATTCCTTCTATATTTTCAATATCATTTTCTATTAAATAACGTACCATTAAACCTCTCGCCTTTTTAGCAAATGTCATGATTGTTTTATACTGTCCGTTTTTAAAATCTTTAAAAACAGGCACAACCATTGGTACTTTTAATGTTTTCTTAGGAACTGCTTTAAAATATTCTGTACTTGCCAAATTAACAAACAACTCATCATCTGCTAATTCTTCGTTTAATGAATCTGCTAGCGTATCTCCCCAAAATTTATATAAATTTTCAGTTCTTCCTACTTTCAGTTTTGTTCCCATCTCTAATCGGTAGGGCTGAATTAAATCTAAAGGTTTTAATAATCCGTACAACCCTGATAAAATGCGTAATTTATCTTGTAGTGCAGGTATTTTATCTTCTGCTAATGAATATACATCTATTCCTCTATATACCTCTCCTGTAAAACTGTATACCGCTTGCTTTGCATTTTCTAAGTTAAAAGGTGCTTCCCAACTTTGATTACGCTCATAATTTAAATTTGCTAAATCGTCAGAAATCTTCATTAACTCAGATAACTTCTTTCTAGAAAGTGTTTTTAATTTTTTAGAAAGTTTTTTAGAATGCTCTATAAAATCAGAATTAGTATATAAATCAGTAGCTGCTTTATTTTCAAAATCTAAAGATTTTGCTGGTGATATAATTATTTTCATGA
>CALISK010000419.1 GCA_938041625.1 uncultured Tenacibaculum sp.
TTCAAATGTATACTAAGGAAAAAAACAATAGAAGATCGGTGAATGATAAGCAATTTATAGATAGATTTTACTATTTTAAAAAACAGTATAAAGTGTAGTTACGATCATTCCCTTACTATCGTTTAAAATAATAGAAACTAATTGTTTTTCTTCTTTTACTTTAAAATTAAATGGAGGGGCTAATAAGTTTAAACCACTTTGTTTTTTTAAACGTATTCCTTGTCCCGAAATAATATCTTTATTAGGAATAAAATCTCCTTGGGGTATATGCTCTGTTAAAATAACATATTTATAAGCACCTAATTTATTTACAACATGCTGTACTTCTGTATTCGATAAGTGTTGCAATACCTGTCTCAATA
Source organism: uncultured Tenacibaculum sp. (assembly GCA_938041625.1). Classification (GTDB taxonomy): domain Bacteria; phylum Bacteroidota; class Bacteroidia; order Flavobacteriales; family Flavobacteriaceae; genus Polaribacter. The sequence goes on from CALISK010000419.1 coordinate 363, forward strand.
TTGCACAATCTCCAGAAGGTAAATCATCTATAGCAATATCTAAACACTGGAATTTTAAATTTTCTTCTGTAAAGAGTTTCTTATTATGTGTTATAAGGTCAGTAACTATATCTGTGCCAAGGTATTTTTCAGTATGCTTAACTAATTCTTTGCCTACATTAAAATCTCCACAACCTAAATCACATACAGTAAGTGGAGTTTTGAAAGAAGTTAAAAATGATGTTAAGACATTTATATATGGATTTATAATTTCAGGATTGTGAGATCCTATACCTGAATAAAAATCGGTTTTGTTATTTCCCCAAAGTTTCATTTCATATACCTGTTCCATAGCAGCTTTAGTAGGCCATGGCTTTTTTATTTTTCTAGGTGTATTCTCTTCCTTTTTCATAAAACACTGTTTATTATAACTTTTTTATTTCATAAATGACATTGTTGAGGTTTTGTTCATCTTTTTTACCTTCAACAAGTGTAAATCCATTATTTATCAATAATTTTTTTGAACTTTCATTTTTGGCATGTGTATATGCTTTAATTGCAGTTATTTTTAAGTTTTGAAAACCAAAATTTAAAATTCCTTTTAAAGATTCAGTCATGATACCTTTTCCTTGATAATCAGGGCTTAAATCATAACCAACTTCAGTAGTTTTTTTATCTTCAGAAAAGTTCCAAAGGCAAATACTGCCAATCATTAGATCCTTATTCTTTTCAGTAATAGCCCAATAATATAAACTTTGATTTTTAATTCCTGAATTAATTTTTGAAATGAACTCTAATGCTTTTTCTTTTGATTCTGCACTAGGTCTTTTTACAAATTCATTTACATCTTTGTTTGAACGTAAATAAGAAATTACTGACCAATCAGATTGTTTCAGTTTTCTTAAAGTTAATCTTTCAGTTGTTACTTCTATAAAGTTATTTAGTTCCATTTGTAAATTTTATATATGTCATTATATCAAACGATTATTTTTGAGCAGATACTTCTAATAAATATTTTTGAGTATATTTTTCTCCAAAATTATCGATGGTAATAGCAAAAGCTAAATGTAAAATGAGAGCTGTGAATACACCAAATAATATTGATTTTGAGCTTAAAAATGACATCGTTAAAATTAATATTACAATTAAAAATCCGTAAATTAATTTAAGATTAAAGAAAGATTTCAATGCTTTTTGAATAGCTAACGGTTCTGTTTTTAAAAACTCCGTTTTATTGTTTTCATAAGATAAAATTTTAGTTTCTATTTTTTTATCATATTTAAGATAAGCAGGAAACATTATAACGATTTCCAAAACTTCAATAACAACCATAGTTATCGAAAAATTATTATGATTAAAGAAGAATAAAAAAAGAAGCCTAATAATAGAAGAGATGACACCTATTATCCCAGCAAAAAGAAATAATGTTTTTTCGCTATTTAAAAATTCATTTAACCACTCCATATTTGTCGATTTATTCTATTCTAATTCTATTTTTATCGTATAAACCAACTAGAACATTATCTCCTTTAGTATTTACTTTAATAGCACCATATTTTGCTTCTTCATATTTTTCACCTTTTCCTTCCTGAAAAAAGAAAGATTCAGCACCAATATGTATTCTATTTCTTCCATTTAGAGTATACCTTACACTATATTCTCCATCATTAATTGGAAGTTTGTTTTCTTGAGTTCTTACTCTTTTTCCTACACCATTATTATCTAATTTAAGAATACAAAAACCTCTTTTGAAAAGAGAATCATTATTAATGTTTCTAGCTATGGCATAGCTTAAGGTCATGTAATCACCTTGCATTAGAGATCTCGGATCTACAGGAGCCAACTCTAGTAAAATAAGTTTCCCGTTAGATAACAGTTCTTCTTTTTTAAATAACGAATGATTAAATAAAACAAGTAGAATTATAAGGTTTACCAGAATAATTATTTTTTTATACTTTTTCATTAGAATTTAACTTTTTAATAGTTAGTAAATAGAGTAATAGAAATACAATTCCTGATGAAAATAAGATGATAGACTTAGTTAATAGCGTAAAGCTTAAATCGTAATAATACTGAGAAATAAAATAAACAAATGAAACAACACCAATAATAAATCCCGTTTTATAATTGACTAAAAAACTTAATAGAATAATTAAAATAGTTCCTAAAATAGAAGGAGAAAAAACAATAGGTATAAGTATTAAAGTACTTAAAATATATATTCCTACTTTATTTTGTAAAGAATCTATTTCAATAGTTTTTAGAATTAAAAATAATACATAAAAAATAGCAGCGATAATTATAATTGAAGACGACCACACATAGTTTTGCGGTATAGGTATAAAAAATCGTTTAATTATAATAACAAGTCCAATTAATAAAGAAATAATGAAACTAATTCTACTAGGATTATACAATTTAGAGGTTTTTATATTTGAAGATATTAGTTTTGGCTCATTTAGAAATATGTACGTTAATACTAGCGTGTTAATTATAATATATACATGAATTAGATTTGGTATTTTATTAATAAGTATGAGCATAAGAAAACTACAATTAATTGCTAGCATTGCAATTAATGATAATATATAGTTTTGTGTAATAAATAAAGATATTAGAGCTATACCTATCACTAAAAAAGTAATTAGATTTTCATCCACGCTCATTCCAAGTAAGCCAGCAGAAAGAAGTATCAATCCAACAACATAAGCAGAGATACTAAAAGTATCTATAATAAGTTTGTTAGTTCCTTTATTTATTAAAACAGCAACAATAATTAAACAACTTCCAAATATTGAAGCTACTAATTCAGATTTTAATATTCCTGTTATAGATAGAAATCCAAGGAAAGTTAATGTAGCTAAAAAACCACCTAAGATAGAAAGTATTTTAATAGATAAACTAGACTGATTTTCTTCTTTTATTTTATATTCTGTAAGAATAGCATTTTCATCAGATATAAATTTTTCTCCTTCTATTAAACGAATGTCATTTAATAACTTTTTTTTGTTTACGAGTTTATCCATTTTTTTTGAAGATTAATGAGTGTTTTAATAACAAATGTTACACTTCCTATAATAAAAAGTCCGATTAGAAAAAACATCGCTTCATCGTGTGATAATTTTATAAGAAAGCTAGAAATAATAATGATGATACTAAAAGAAATTATGGATATAAAAAAACTACTTTTAATTTTTAAGCCATATCTAATTCCAAGAGTATATAACAAAACTGTAATTAATAGTGATGATAACAACAAAGATGTTGTTTCCTCTCTTTCAAAAATACCAGCAATAATTCCGATAGTGCTAAAGCTAATTGCTCCCAATGTTATTATATTTAAAAACCAAGTTGGAATTTTTAGTTTTTCATAAAATTTGTTACCGAATAAAAAAGCGATTAAGAATAATACATTAATAACAAAAAGTAATGTATAAAGAAATACATACGAACCATTAAGTACAACTTGTTCAAAGTATAAAATTAATGTGGTGTTTACTAATACAATAAAAAGAAGCGATAAAGGAGGGAAGTTAGCAATAAATGCCCAAAGTGTTATTGCCATTGTCCATCCTAAGAAAAAATCATAAGCATTGGCACCAGTTTGATAAACTTGTCCGAAAACAGCAAATAAAACCCCCACTAACATTGAAGCTCCTGTTAGTAAAATATTCTTGATATCGGAGCTTGCTTTTGAAAATAGTGCAATAGAAGTTGTTATAATAATTAAACTTTCAATTAGCCCAATTTTAATAAACTTATGCAAATTAGCCCAATTGTAAGCAAAGAAAAATAAAATTCCTGCGGTTGTAAAACAAACCCCTAAACTAATAAAAAATAGTCTCAAGAATTTATGCCAAGATTCTTTAGAGTTATAGACATTTTCTTTTAAAATTGTATCAATACTTTTTTCAGAAATATTGCTGTGTCTGCTTATTATATGTATATCTTCTCGTTGAAATTTTATCATTCAGTTTTTTGATTTAGATGGGTGCTTTCGATTATTTTATTAAATTTAATAACCTCTCCATTTTTATAATAATTTTTTCCGTTTCCAGAATATTTATTCTTTTTTAAAACTTTCTTTAGTTGGGAAAAATAAAAACCGTGCCCAATAAGTAAAATATCTCTTTTTTCGTTCTCTAATTTACAAATCAATTTATTGATTTTTATATAAGTATCCTTTTTAGTCTCTATTTGTTTTTTTATATTTAAATACCACTGTATTCTGCCTAGTACCATCCAGATAAATGTAGGTAATCTAAAATTTGTATTTATGAATGGAGCTATAGGAACTTCATTTATCAAACTTGTTCTATGTGTTTCTTTTTTTGTTTTTAATGCTTTATAAGTTAGTTGACTTCTAATTAAATCACTAGTGTATATTTTAATGTTTTCAATACCGAAACTTGTTTTTTGAGGGATAATATCTGAATTATCATAATTTTTACAAGCTAATTTAAATTCTTTAGAATTGTATTTAGTATCCCATTTAAAGTCAACTTTAAAATGTCTCATTAAATAAATATTCATTTCTTTTTTCATTCATATTTGATTATCGAAGTTCTCCTATATTAATTTATAAAAGAATTTCAAATAAATTACTTAAATACTTTCTCTTTTAAATAATTATAATATTCAGTTATTTGTTTATCTTGGTATGGATACTTTTTAAGGTTATCATATTTGTCTAATAATATTAACAGTTGTTTACTTTTTTCTTTGTTTTTTTTATTAAAAAAAGCATCAATTTTAAAAAATATTTGAGCACGAAAACTGTCTAATAAATCAAGTTCTTCCGTACTATTTTTGTTTATTTTTTTAGATAACTTTAAAATTTTTGTGATTGATTTTTTTAACTGATTAAAAGAAAGTTCCTCATTTTTTATTATTGATAATTTATCAATAATACAATGTGAGGTTAAATAATCTTTTAAACTTAATTTTTCAGCATCTCGAGCACCAATTGTAAAATACAATTCTCTTTTAAATTTATTTTTTTTAAGTAAGCTTAAAAATATTTGATCACCTCTTAATAAATATTCATTGTAATAACTTGGTTTCACTATCCAAGAAAAGTCGTTGATTGTAATTTTAGTATCCGACCATTTTTTATATTCTATGGTATCAAGGGTTTTATTTGTAAGATCGAAAGTAACAGATTTACTATTAGATAAAAAAGTTGGGTACCATTTTGTATTTAATAGGCTAATATCAATAACACTAACATCTGTTCTATAGTTTTCAACCATCTGTAAATACCATAAAGGAATACTAAAACTATCTCCAGATGAAATGAGAATAGCGTTTTTGCTACAAGCATCAAGAATAGTTTTATTTACCTCAAGAATATAATCACTAAAACCACCACGTTTTTTACCTTCTTTAAAAGTTGAAACAGCAATGTCGGTTTTGCCTTTATACCAATAACTCATAGCCATTGAACCCCATTCAGATGTTATTTTTGAATATGGATCGAGAACAATCATTTCACCTTCATATTTAGGCGTTAACTTTATTACTTTTTCAAATTGCTTGCTTGTTTTATGTAATAAATCTAAATTCATATCAATCATTCCTCTACCATCTTTTGCATTAATACGACTGTAAGTATACCCTAAAAAATATCTAGCTTCAGTATTTTTAGGTTTTAATTCAATTACTTTGTCTAATAACGAAACTATTTTATAATAATCAAACTTTTTAAGTTCTTCTTGGCTTAATGTTCTTTCTTTTTTAAACAATATTTTTGCGCTATCTAAAAGCACTTCAAAGTCTTTTTTTTGTGCCTGACTTGTTGTAAGAAAAAATATTGAAAGAAGTATTACTATGGTTCTCATATGCATTAAATATTATTTTTTAAAAGTATTATATTTTAAAAAATGAAGAAAACATGAATTTATATTTTAACGAGTTAAATATATTTTCGTATAGATTTTAATAAGTTTTGAGTCAAGTTTCATTTTACTTTACAATAATCACTTTTTTAAATTCTTTTCCATTATTTAAATGACCATAAATATTAATGATAACTTTTTTTATATAGAGTTCAAGTCTTAAATCATTTATCGATTTATAGTTCTCAATTTTTGTTTTTAAAAAGTTATTAGCTTGTTTAATATATTCAGGACAACAATTTATATATTCTGATTTATTCTGAATTAATTTTTCAAAAAAAACTTTTTGTTCATTGAAAGATTCTAATCTTATTTGCTTAAAACTTTCTTTCTTTAACCAAGTAGTTATTTGTTTAAATTTGTTATAGCCAAGTTGTTTATAAACTCTTATAGAATTGGTGTTTCCGCGAAAATCAGGAATAATAATTTGATTGTTTTTACAAGGTAAATTACTCCATTTACTATCTTTTGAAGATGAAATAGGATACTCTGGGTTATCATCTATAGTATATTGTAAAAAAGAAAATTCATACTGTATTTTAGCTTGAATATTTTTTAGGTCAGTTTTTTTTAATTCAATAACTTTTCCATCTAACACTTCATATGATTTTTTTGTGTAAAAAACTGAGTCTTTGGTTTTATCAATTTTA
>CALISK010000420.1 GCA_938041625.1 uncultured Tenacibaculum sp.
TTAGCTCCTTCAATTTTATACAAAATAACCCAATCACTTTTCTCTGGAGGAGTCATTGTACCCTTAATAGAAAATTGGGCATTTGTAATTGAAGTAACAAATAATATTAGAATAAGTAATAATCTTTTCATTGTTATAAGGGATTTTATTTTATTTATATTTTTATAATTTCTGTTATCAATATTTCAAGAAGCGTACCAAAATTAATATTTCTTATTTAAATTGAGTACATTACGGTAAAATTTCTTTTAAAAAATGGATCTCAAAAATAAGGTAATTTGGATTACCGGCGCATCTTCGGGTATTGGAAAATCTCTGGCAACGTTACTTTCCAGCCAAAATACAAAATTAATATTATCTTCAAGAAACGAATCTCTATTAAATGAAGTAAAAAATGAATGTATTGATAAAGATAAGGTTAAAGTATTGCCTTTAGACTTAGAGAATTATCATGATTTTGATAAAAAAGTAAAGAAAGCAATTTCTTTTTTTGGAAATATAGATGTTTTAATAAATAATGGAGGTATTAGTCAGCGTTCTTTAGCTAAAGAAACAACTATTTCTGTAGATAAACGTATTATGGATGTCAATTATTTAGGAACAGTAGCACTTACAAAAGCAGTATTGCCACATTTTATAGAAAATAAAAAAGGACAATTTGTAATAACCACAAGTATTGTAGGTAAAATAGGAACCCCGTTACGATCTAGTTATGCCGCTTCTAAACATGCATTGCATGGTTTTTTTGATAGTTTAAGAGCAGAAGTTCATCTGTATAATATAAAAGTAACGCTTGTTTGTCCTGGTTTTGTAACAACGAATGTTTCTAAAAATGCATTGACTGGAGATGGAAGTCCGCAAGAAAAAATGGATAATGCAACTGCTAATGGAATAGACCCTAATAGATTTGCTAGGTTGATGTTAAAAGCAATACAAAAAGAAAAAGAGGAAGTGTATATTGCAGGAGCAAAAGAAAAATTAGGGGTTTATGCAAAACGATATTATCCTAAGTTATTGTCTAAAATGATACGAAAATTAAGTGTTACCTAAGAAAATAAATTAATATTAAAAAAGGTATTAAGAAACACGATTTAAAAATCGAGTCTTAATACCTTTTTTTAATTAAACAAACTTGTAAAAACTTGTTTTGTATATGTTTTAATTAAAAAAATTTAAGTTTTCAAAATAGTTAACGATAGCTTCTTTCATTAAGACTGTTTGTTCACCAGGTTTTAAACTAGGGAGTTCTGTTAAGGTTTTATAATGTGGCCAGCTATCTTCATCAAAATAGTCAAACTCGTAATAACCATAAGGTTCTAAAAGTTTACAGATGGCAATATGCATTAAATTCATTTTTTCATCTTTTTTAAACTTACGTTGCCCTTGTCCTAGTTCTTGTACACCTATTAGGTATATAACACCATCTATATTAAGCTCGTCACCATCTGCAAATTGTTTTGATAGTGATGAAATTAAAAAATCCCATTTTTCTTTTAAGGTTGTATCTTTAGTCATGAATTTACTTATGAAAAGCAAAGATACGAATGAGTTGATTATATTTGTTTTAAATATTACTTTAGAAGAGCTTTATATACTATGAATACTTTTGATATAATCATTGCAGCTTTATTATTATTCGGTTTTGTAAGAGGTCTTATGAAAGGTTTATTTGTTGAAATAGCATCATTAGTTGCGTTGGTTGCTGGTGTATATGGAGCTATTCACTTTTCATATTTCTTAGGAGATTGGTTAAAAGGTACTTTAAACTGGGATGAAAAATATATTACATTAACTGCTTTTGCAGGTACATTTGTGGTAATTATACTTGTGATTTCTTTATTAGGAAAAATACTAACCAAAATAGCAGATTTTGCTTCATTAGGAATTTTAAATAAAATTTTAGGGGGCGTTTTTGGAGCTTTAAAAATAGGACTAATCTTAAGTGTTGTTTTTATTTTTTTTGGAAAAATGAATGATACAATTCCTTTTGTAAAGCAAGAAAATTTAAATGAATCTATTTTATACAAGCCAGTAAAGAAAATTGCACCGATGATTTTTCCTTCAATAATTAGAGGAGAGGAAAAAGAGGTTAAAGAAGAAGCGGTAGATTAGTGTTTAATTATCTTTTTATATGTTCTTGAAAATTTAAAATAAAATCATTCATATATTTCTTCTCCTTATCAGATGCTCTCATTACTAAATAATGAGTTCTTTTTAATCCATGTTTGCTAATTTTTTTAAAAGTTAGTTCTTCGGGTAGTTTAAATAATTTTAAAGCCCATTTAGTAATACTCATAATTCCTAAATTAGCACCTACCATTTCTAAGGCTATTTCTGTTAAAGGAATGGCTGTTATTTTTAAAGGATTAATCTTATTAGGTTTTAAAAAATGTTGGTAAACATATACGGTTTCTAAAGGAAAAGAATGAATAATTAAGTGGCACTTATAAAAGTGACTAGGTTCTATAAATTCAACTTTATTTAAAGGGTTTTCTTTATGTATAACAACAAAAAGTTCATCATTATTTACTTCTACGTAAGAGAGTAATTCGTTATTAGGTTTTTCGGTAACTATAGCTATGTCAATATCATTAGATAAAATTTTAGAAATTGGTTGATGGGTGGCTTCTACAGCTAAATCAACATTAATATCAGGGTATAATAATCCCATTTTTTGAATTAAAGAAGATAAACCGTGATAAAAAAAATAACATTCGGTGCTTATTTTAATAGTTCCTGAAGAGCCTTTTTGTATTCCTTCTATATTTCTGAAGCCTTTTTCGATATTTTCAAAAATAATACAAGCCATTTTGTAAAGTTCTTCACCTTCGTCAGATAATTCCCATTTATTTCTTGTTCTAAAAAAAACTTTAAAACCTAGATGAGTTTCTAATTCTTTTAATTGTTTGCTTAAAGCAGACTGGGTTAAGAATAATTTATTTGTAGAATTCGCAATACTGCCTTCTTCTACGATAGTTTTTATAAGTTTTAAATACTTAATTTCCATACTTACAAAGTTAAAAGAATACTTGTAATCTATACTTGAAAAATTTTCAAGTATAGATGTAAAATGATTCAATTTATAATTTAGAGAAAAAGAGAGGAGAACTGTATATTTTTGTTTTAATGTTATTTTAAAAAAAATAATTAAAGGGAATTTGACTTTATGAAAAATACACTAAATAAACTTGAGGAGTTAATAAAATCGGGGTCAAAATATATAGAAAATACATCATCAGATTTAAGGTGTAAATCATCTTTAATAAAATGGTCTAAACAAGAAATTTTAGGGCATTTAATTGATTCAGGAATTAATAATCTTCAAAGATTTACAGAAATTCAATTTAAAGACAAACCTTATAGAATAAAAAGTTACAATCAGAATGAATTGGTAAAGGCTAATGATTATCAAAATGCAAAAAGAGAAGAAATACTTTGTTTTTGGGTTTCAATTAATCGACAAATTATTTATGTAATTAAACAACAAACAAAAGACACACTAAATTATAAAATAAAATTAGAAACAAATGAAGTACATAATCTTCGTTTTTTAATTATAGATTATGTAAAACATTTAGAGTATCATTTAAAACAGATTACAGAGTAATATAATAGAACAGGGTTAAAAAAAATGATTTTAAAAACTGAGAACTTCATAAAGACTTTGATTTGCATTTTTACATAAACCTTCTTTTACAGTAATTGTCATTGTTTTTCCAGCCTTTATTTTTTCAATTGCTTTTTGTTTGATGAAATTATTTAAAACAAAGGTATATTTCTTGTTTTTTGTAATCATGTTTGTAATACTAGAACCAGATTCAAGTATTTCAATGATTTTGACTTCTAATGTGCTAGAATATTCTGTGTTACAAATATTAGCAGGCTTAACTTCTTTAAGAATACTTACTTGTAGTTGAATAATATTAGGAGCAATTATTTTATCATTAACAAGATCACCAAATTTTGGTTTAGCAATTTTTTGTTTTTTAGGAGTAGGATTATTTTTTTCTTGAGCAGTCATTGTTGGTTTACATGAAAAGAAAAGTAAAGTGAGTAAAATAGTATAAAAATAATTTTTCATAAAAATATTCTTAGTTAAAAAAATCGAGATTATTTGAATATAATAAAATATTACAAATAATCTCGATAATTAATTTATGTATAAGGTTTTATTTTTTAATAATTTTAAAACGCTTAGAAGTATTTGCTCCTTTTACATTTACAAAGTAAAACCCTGCAGATATTTTAGAAGCATCCCAAGTATAGTTAGCCTTAGATTTAAGACTAGACTTTTGATGAACTAATTTACCACTAATGTCGAATACATACATTGATACTTCATTCTCTGATGTAAGAGAGCTAAAGTTGAAGTTAAAAGCACCAGTTGATGGGTTAGGCCATGCTAAAGAGTTTAAACCGTTATCAAGAGTAACTAAAGAAGCTTCTTGAGTAGCGTCTTCAACATCAGTACCTATAATATCTCCGAAAATTTGGAAAGTTTGATCAATAGGATCTCTTCCTAAAGCAACGTTAGTTGGTGTCCAGTCAATAGCTCCAGTTCCAAAAAGATTTGCAGCATCTCTAAATTGAGTTACTTGTCCTACACTATTTGCTTCAGAATTCCAGAACCATTGGTTTCCTCCAGCAAAAGGAACATTTACATAAATAGACATCCAATAGTTTCCACTTTCTAATGTTAAAGGTTCAGGTAAAGTAATATTTAAGTTTGCATTATTTGGTTCAGATGTTGGTAAAAGATCTCCACTATTGTAAACTTCTTCACCCGGAGTACCAGCATTATCATTATAAACAACAACTGTTACATTATCAAAAACAGGAGTTCCATTAGCACCACCAAAAGCAATTACTCTATCTATATTCCAAGTATTACCTGCTGGTATTGTGAAATCATCAGCAGATTGTGCAATTCCTCCAAAATCTAAGAAGTTTTGAGAAGGTACAGAGCTTATAACTGGATTCACTTGTTCGTAAATAGCAAATTCAGAAACGTTTACTGTAAACCCTTCAGATACTTGTTCTTTGCCAGAAGTAGCGATTAAACCAATACTTGCTGCTCCAATAGTGTCAGCAGTATATGATAATGTTAAAGTATTTCCTGTTAAAGTAGCAGTAACTAAATCTGGATTAGAATTTGTAACTTCAATAGTTATTGGTGAGCCTTGAGATTGTACAAATAAACCAGTGATGTCGATTTCAGTATCAACACTGTTTTCAGGAACATTTAAGTCATCTAATAAAAAAGCAGTACTTAAAGTAGCAGAAGGAAGTCCGTTTCTTAATGGGAAACGAGCACTGAATACTCCATTACCATGAGAAGCAACAGCAATAAGACCATCTTTTCTTGTAACTACTTCATCTGTTACAGCATTACCAAAAACTCTATTTTCTTTTCTCCAAACAGTGTTTTGACCATTAAAGTATCTTGTGTAGTATAAACCAGTACTTGTAGCAGCAAAAACTTTTTGAGATCTAGATCCTCTTCTTCCTTTACCACCTAAAAAAGCAGTACTTCTAACAGAAGGACCATTACCAGAACCATCAGCATTTTCTTCTAAGTTACCACTAACGTTTGCCCAAGTTTCCCCAGCATCTTCAGTCATGAATAAACTTTGAATTCCATAATTAGAAAAAGTAATAATTACTCTATCAGAATTAGAAGGGTCTACATTAATATCATTAATATAACCTGTAGGTAAACCTTTACCAGTAGTAAGATCTACAGCTTGTTGATCGTCTATGTTTGCATTATCCATTCTAAGAACTACTCCAGAATTAGTACCATAATACAATCTGTTAGCAACAGGAAATGTAGAAATATCTAAAGCAGTAACATTAGAACCATCAGGTGTTTGAGAACTTGATATACTAGTCCAATTAACATTAGTAGCGCTATTAGAAAATAAAGGAATTTCATCTAAATTTCTATTTCTCCAGATTCTATTTTGTATTGGCATATACATAACATTATCGTTGTTATGATCTAAAATAAAAGGATTAATGAAAGAAAAATCATTATTTCCAGGGCCAGCAGGTTTTACTGATGTAAAAGATTCAAATTCTCCACTTTCATCAAAATTAAAACGGAAAACATTTCCTCTTTGAGAAGAAACATAACGAGTTCTACCATTGTCAGAAATAGCACTATAAGCACCATCACCTCCAAAATCTTCTTCCCAAATTGCTTTAGAATCAGACGAGTCTGTAAACCAAGTTCCGTTATCTTGAAAACCAGCAACTAAGTTATCATCAGTAGCTTCTGGATCAAAAGCAACGTGATATGGTTGCGTAGTAATATACCCATTGTTTAAAGATTCCCAAGCTACAGGTTCAACACCATCGTTTGTAGCAGTAATGTCTTCAGTAATAAAAACTCCTCCATCATTTCCAGATAAAGCTCTGTTAGGATTAGAAGGGTAAAAGATTAAAGAATGTTGATCTGGATGTTGGTTTGTATATAAACTAACATTGTTTAGAGGAGAGTATCCTGCTATCCAGCTTTCTTGTCCTGCAGGAGTAGTAAATCCTGTAGTTGATCTATATACATTTGTACCAGCAACAAAAACAATATCACTGTTTGTAGGATGAACTTTTACTAACCAGTTGTAACCTCCTTGAGAGTTTAAGCTTCCAACACGTCCACCAATAGATAAAGGTAAATTTACACTTAGATTAGCCCAAGCTTCTTCTCCTTCATTAGCAGCAGCATTGTATCTATGTAAAAAATGTCTCTGAACTGCAGGATTTACAGAGCTATCTGTAAATTCTGAAAGAAAATATACTGTGTTTTCATTAGAAGGATCAATTCCTATAGCAACTCTTCCATAAGTAACATTAAGATCTTCAGGAGTAATATTAGTCCAAGTTTCCCCATCTGTAGAAGTTAAGATTCCTGCATTAGGAGTTCCTCCTGAATCGATAGTAGCATAAATTCTACCAGTAGAAGTAATACTAATTTCAATAGTGTTATCGAAACCACCAACTAATACTTCTGTAAAAGAACGACCACCATCTTGAGATCTGAAAAGACCATTGAAAGTACCCACATATAAATCTCCATTTGTAGGATTTACAGCAATAGAGTTAATTAAATCGAAACTAGAGTCAAATGCTCCAATATTTTCGTTAGCAGTAGCTCTTAGTAATTCCCAAGTTCTTCCATGATCTTGTGATTTGTAAACACCGCTTCCTTGGTAAAAAGAACCACCGGTACCAGCAGAATTTCCGCTACGTTCACCAGATGCATAATACCAGATATAACCTCTATAAGGCCTAGGGTCTTGTACTATAGCTGTAATACTTGGGTTTTGGAATTGTCTAGTAACTTTTCTCCAAGTTTCCCCACCGTTTTGAGATCTCCATAATCCACCAGATACACCACCTGCTAGTATTACGTTTTCATTGTTGCGATCTATAGCTAAAGCTCTAGTTCTTCCCCCAACATTGTAAGGACCTCTGTTTCTCCAATTATAATATCTACCTCTTGCAGCAGATTTAGAAGCTCCTGAAAGTGCTTCTTTAGAATCATTTCCAATACTTATTTTTTTTGAAAAGCTAAGTTCAGCATTTCTTATACCTGTTGGTATTTTATGAGTATTTGGATTTTGTAATCTCTCAAACTCATATTTGGCTCTTTCAATAGCATTATCCGCTTGACGCTCAATAGGAGTTTTTGTGTTTGTTGATCCCGTTTTACTATCAAACATTTTTTGATTTTTGTAAACTTGATCTTTTTTGGTTTTTACTGGGTCGGGTAGTGTTTTAAGCTTTTGTGCATTGGCATTAAAACAAAAGGCCAATGTGACTAAAATAGAGGTTTTAGTCATGGATTTAAGTAATTTTAAATTCATAATTAAGTTTTGTTTTTTATCAATTCAAAAATAGCTTAAAAAAGTAGTCTATTTTGTGTTTTTTAATAAAAAAAACCTATGATTTATTGTAATTTAATATTATTTATTGACTATGGTTGTTGAAAACTCACTATGCGGTTGTTTTTTAATGGTTTATCTTTTTTTTAATGATTTGATGTGTTTTTTTGTTGGTTTTTAGTTATTTTGGTGTGAAAAAACAACAAACTTTCAATCTTTTTTGTGAGAAAAACAAAAAAGATTGAAAGTTTGTTAAATTGTATAAAAAAAGCGATGACTAAAATCATCGCTTTTTTATTAAAAAAAATATTTTTTACAGCATAGTAACTTTTCCTGTATGTAGTGAATAAACACCACCAACAATAGTGATTTCACCATTGTCTTCCATTTCTTGAAGTATTTTACTTTTTTCTCTAATTCTTTCAATAGTTAATTTCACATTGTTTTCAACAGTTTTTGCTACAAATTCTTTGTTAGAAGAATCAGCAACACCATCTACTTGTTCTGAAGCTAATTTGGCAGCAGGAGAAATGTTTGCTAGCATTGCAGTAATATTACCTAATTCAACACCGTCACAAGCAGCTTTTACAGCACCACAACTTTCATGTCCTAAAACAAAAACTAATTTACTACCCGCAACATTACAAGAATATTCTAAACTACCAAGAATGTCTACGTTTTCAAAATTACCAGCTACACGAGCAACAAAAATGTCTCCTATTGTTTGGTCAAAAACTAATTCTACAGGTACACGAGAGTCGATACATGATAAAACTACTGCTTTAGGAAATTGGCCACCAATAGTTTGTTGTACTAAATCAGTTACGTTAGAGCTAGTTAAGTTATTGTCAATATAACGTTGGTTACCATCTAATAAATCTTGTAATACTCCATTAGGAGTTAATGATGTTTGTATATTTTTTGTTAAAGCTGTATTTCTCATTATAATTCTTTTTAAAATTTATTTTTTACGTTATTTTTAACCCATTCTAAACATTCAGAAAAGGTTTTAAATGTATGTTCTTTAGAAATTAAATCAGGTATAATACCTATTTTCTCCATCATGTATTTTGGTTGTCGAAGAACGTCAACAAAAAGGACTTGAATCCCATTTTTTTCCAAATCAATTAAAATATCTTCTAAAGCAAATAATCCAGACTGATCTACATAAGGCATTCTGCCCATTCTAACAATAACAGTTGAAGCAGTACCAGGTATTTGTTTTGCTAGTTGTTGAAAATCACTAGTTGATCCAAAAAACAAAGGGCCATTAATATGCTTTATAAATACTTCTTGTGATAGGTTTTCTGGAAATTCAGATTCATCGTCCCAAGCTTTTTCTTTTAAAGGGGTAATGTTTGATCGTCTTGCGGTTACATCACCTATTTTTTTCATAAAAATTAACGAAGCTATTACTAAACCAATCCCTACGGCATATACTAAATCCCAAAAAGTAGATAATAATAAAACAACTAACATTATGATTACCTCTGAACTTATTCTTAAAGGACCTAATTTAATGTCTTTAGGAAGATTGGGGATTGCTTTTAAACCTTTATAATCCATTACACCAATTCCTACAGTGATTAAAACACCTGATAAAACTGCGGCAGGAATCTTTGAAGCAATAGGACCTAAACCTAATAAAATAATTAAAAGCATTATCCCAGCAATCATTCCAGAGAGTTTTGTTTTTCCTCCAGATTTTATATTAATTACTGTTCTAATTGTAGCTCCAGCTCCAGGAATTCCTCCAAAAATAGCAGCAATACTATTTCCTATACCTTGTCCAACCAATTCTTTATTTGGTTTGTGTTTTGTTTTCGTCATATTATCAGCAACAACAGAAGTTAATAACGAATCAATAGCTCCTAATAACGCTAAGGTAAAAGCGGTAAAAATATAGGGTTTAATTTGTGTAATGCTAAATTTGGAAAAAATAGCCAAATTCGGAATTGGAAAATTACCAGGTATTTCTTCTATAGGTCGATATTTGAGATCTAATAGTAATGAAGCAGCAGTCATAATAACTAATGCCACCAATGTACTTGGAATTGCTGTGGTTATTTTCTTAAATCCATAAATAATTAAAATAGTGAATAAAGCTAAAGCAAGTTCTAGAAACTTTATTTTTTTTAAAGCTCGAGGTAATATTTTTAAGGTACCTAATACTCCAGAAGTTTCTTTACTTGCTAAAATTTCAGCTTCTTTTAAAATACTGCTTTCTGTAATTTCATTAGAGCGCTTTAGTGTTTGCTTTATGTCATTGATAACTAAAACACCTTTACCCGCTTCTTCTTTTAATATGTTCTTAAGAATTATTTCCTGAGCTTGAGGTTTAAATTTTTCAACATAAGAAGTGTCCTCTTTTGTTGAATAGCCTATTGATGGCAAAATTTGAGTTACCAAAATGATTAAACCAATAGCGGTCATAAAACCAGAGACAACAGGATAAGGAATATAACGAATATATTTACCAAAGCCTAGAAGGCCTAAACCTACTTGAATAATACCTGCCAATAAAAAAACAGTTAAAATAGTAGGTAAAGCTTGTTTTACGTCTCCATCATTGGTTGCTATAATGGAAGCAATAA
Source organism: uncultured Tenacibaculum sp. (assembly GCA_938041625.1). Classification (GTDB taxonomy): domain Bacteria; phylum Bacteroidota; class Bacteroidia; order Flavobacteriales; family Flavobacteriaceae; genus Polaribacter. Next base: position 10,481 of record CALISK010000420.1, read on the forward strand.
CAACCATACTAACAGCAGTCATTGGAGCTGTTGGTCCAGAAATTTGAGTTGCTGTGCCTCCAAAAAGAGAAGCAAAAAAAGCAATTAGTATAGCGCCATATAATCCAGCACTTGGACCTAAACCAGAAGATACTCCAAAGGCTAGCGCTAAAGGTAAAGCAACTATACCAGCAGTAATTCCTCCGAATAAATCCCCTTTAATATTCGTAAATAGATGTTTCATTTTCTTTGAATTAAAAAAATAACATGTTAACTCTTTTTAAGAGACTGTAAATTAAGTTTTTTAATCTAATTTGAAAAATTCAATATAACTAGAAGGATTTTCAATAGCACCTTTTTCAGAAACTAGTTTAATCGTAATATTTCTTTCTTTCGCTTTGTAGGCAAAATCTTCCAAAATTTCGACAATATCATGATCTAAATATCTAGTTTTTCTTACATCTAATTCTAAAAAAGAATCATTTGGAAGAGCGTCTAATTCTTGTAAAATAGCTCCTTTGTTAAAAAAAGTTACTTCTTCTGCTAAGGTCATCTTTATTCTTCCATCGTCTATGTCTTCAACTTCTTTATGTAAAAAGTGAGAATTTTGGAAACTTTTTAATAAAATAACAAAAACACCAATTGCTAAACCTAAACCAACACCTAATAATAAATTACCTGTTAGTGCCATTGGTAATACAGTTGCCATAAAAGGAAGCCATTGTTTCCAACCTAATTTAAACATGTTTATAAATGTAGATGGCTTTGCTAATTTAAAACCAACAACGAAAAGAATTGCAGCTAATACCGATAAAGGAATTTTATTTAATAATGTAGGAATTAAAATGACAGAAATAAGTAATAAGAAACCATGAATAATTGCAACCATTTTACTTTTACCACCAGATTGTATGTTTGCCGAACTTCTTACAATCACTTGTGTTATAGGAAGACCACCAATTAATCCAGAAACGATATTTCCAGTTCCTTGAGCTATTAATTCTCTATTAGTAGGTGTTACATTTTTATCTGGATCTAATTTATCTGTAGCTTCTACACATAATAAAGTTTCTAAACTTGCAACTACTGCAATTGTAAAAGCAACTATCCATACTCCTTTATCTGTAATAGCTGTAAAATCAGGAAAACTAAATTGATTTTTGAAACTATCAAAACTATCAGGAACAGGAACAGAAACAAGATGCTTTTTAAGTAAACCTAATGCTTCTCCTTTTGTAAGTAAATAAAAGATAATACCTATTACAACTACTACTAAAGGACCTTGAATTAGGTTGAATATTTTTCCTTTTTTAGAAAGGACATTTGACCATAAGAGTAATATTCCAAGTGAAATTACACCAATAAGCATGGCGCCTGTGGTTATTTTTCCACTTATTAATGCATTTATAGCATTTACAAGTCCAGAGAGTAGTTTTAAACTCTCCCAATTTACATTAAGGAAAGCAAAATCACCTATAGGATTTTTTGCCATTCCAAAGAAAGGAGGTATTTGTTTTAAAATGATTATAATACCAATACCAGTTAACATTCCCTTTATAACTGAAGAAGGGAAAAAGTATGCTATTACTCCAGCTTTAGAAAGACCTAAAATTAATTGAATAACACCACCTAAAACTACAGCTAGTAAGAATACCTCGAAACTACCAAGATTATCAATAGCATTAAAAACTATTGCAGCCAATCCCGCAGCTGGACCACTAACTCCTATTTTAGATCCACTTAAACCACCTACTACAACTCCTCCTATAATTCCGGCTATTAAACCAGAAAATAATGGCGCTCCACTCGCCAAGGCAATACCTAAACATAAAGGTAATGCAACAAAAAATACCACTATACTAGCTGGTATATCACTTTTAATTGTTTTGAACATAAAAAAATAATGCTTTACTAACTATTTTGTATATTGTAGTTAGCTAATTATACTTAAGATATTAATAAAAAAACTAAATTTTAAGTATATAATTTTGGAGGAGGAGATTCTAATTTCTGATAAACAGAACTATATTCTTTAGATAAGTAAATTACCTTTTTAAGAGTTTCAATATATTTATAAGAAATAAGTGAAGCTTCTGAAAACAATAATTTAATTTCTAAATCCTTTACTTTTTCACTTTCTTCACTTTCTAAATCTTCTTCAATATCATTAACACATAAAGCTATTTCACATTTTTTTTTAAATAAACTAATGTAAGTGGGTAGCGCTATATTACAGAATAATACAGTTATTAATGAATATGTATAAATATATTTTAACATTGAGATAACAAATATACAACAACAAGGAAGTGAGTTTGTTAAAAAAAATAAAAATTAGTAAACAATTTTAATATCCTTTTTTTTAAGCCATCCTATTTTTCCATCAGATAAACGAATTTTTTTCCAATCATCAACCCCATCAAGAACAAAAACTTTAGTTCCTTCATGAAGTATAAAAGATTCGTTAGCGTCATTTGTAGGTTCATTTTTTATAGATACTTCTGAGTTGTATACTATAGCTTCAATCGTATTTTGATTTTTATTAAATTGATGGAAGGAAATACTTAAACAAGTAATAAGTAAAAAAAGAGTGATGATACTTGTAGAAAAATAAATTCTTTTTTTATAAGATACAACTGTAAAATAATAAAGCAAAAATAAAATAGATGAAATAAAGGCGAAGATAACAGTGATAATTGCCCATTGATTATAATCTATCTTACTAATATAATTTTGATTGAATTTTTGAAGCGCAGATTTTGGTAAATCCTCAACCCTATCTAAAGAAAGTCTTTTTGCAAAAATTAAATTATTACTAGCATCTATATTAGATGGATCTAACTTTAAAGCTTTTTCATAATTGTAAATAGAAGGGCCAACTTTATTAAGTTTATAATAAGAATTACCTAAGTTATAATAAAGCTCAGATGAAACTTCATTAGAACTTTCAATTTTTTCATACAATTCTATTGCTTCTGTGTAATTACCTTTGTTGTAAAATGAATTTGCTTTTGCAAAAAGCTCATTCGAAGTTTGAGCATACATTGTAAAACTCAGAGTAAATACAATTAAATAAAATAGTTTCTTCATTATAATTGTTTGTCTAATTGAGTGATTACCTTTTTTGCTTTTTCAAACTCTTCGTTCATTTGTACGTTTGTAATAGGTGTATAACGTGCAAAATCACAATCTTTAAGAACTTCGATGAAATCTTTAGTAGCGTTTTGATCTACATTCTTATCAAGTAATAATTTTGTTATTTTTTCTCTACTAATATCTGAAGTTTCAACATTTAGCTTTGCCTTTAAATAATTGTGTAAAGCACGCTCTAAGGCTTCATAAAAAGCTTCTTTCTTACCTAATTGTTGCTTTGCTTCAGATAAATATTTTTTAGCAAGTCTATCTGCTCTCCTTTTTTTATTACCAATGATATCAGCATCTCTTTCTTCTTTTTTCTTTCCTATTAAAATAGCTATAGGAATTGAGACTAATGGCAAAAATAATAAGATATAATATAAAATAGATTTAAAGAAATCAGTTTTTTTATTGCTGTTTAAATTTGTGTTTGTTTGAATGTATCTAAAATCATTACCAGTGAGTTTTACGTTTTGTTGTGTGTTTTGTTCTTGCGAAGGCGCTGTTTTAAGTTCTTTTCCTTCAGTTACATTTACATAAATATCATCTGAAGAAATTATATGGTATTTTTCTTCTTTTGGATTGAAATAAGAAAATTCAGTTTTAGGTATTTTATACTTACCTTTAAACTCAGGAACAACAGTATAATAATCTGTAACAGAACCACTAACTCCAGAAGCTGTAATTCTTACTTTTTCTTTTCTTTCTGGTTGATAAACTTCTAACTCTTTAGGAGTTTCTATTTTAGGAAGTTCAAATAATTTTAAATTCCCTTTCCCTTTAATTGCTAGTTTTATTTCTGAAGATTCATTTGCTTTAAGAGTATTTTTATTCGAAGTTAAAGCATATGTAAAATCTCCTACGGCACCATTAAAACTATCAGGTTTTCCTTCTAAAGGTAAATCTTTAACTCTAATTGTTTTTCTGGCAGAAGCATATTCTTTACGTACTCTTCTCGTAATTGCATTTCCAAAGAAATCACCTCTCCCTGTAGGAACAGCAACTACTATATCCATTTTCATAGGATCAATAGTTAATTTACCAGATTTTGTAGGTATAAGTAGTGCTTTGTGTAAAACAGCATAACGGTATTGCTCACCATTATACATTGCTTTTTTAATTTGATTGGCATTTCCTTTAATTTCTTGATTCCAAAAACCAATATATTGAGGAGATTCGGTTACTGCATTGTCATAAATCCCCACATTATTACTAAAGTACAATCGATACTCAACATATATCCCTTCACCTACATAAGGTTTAGCTTTAGAAATTTGAGCAACTAGATGAATATTTTGTTCTGCTATGTAATCTGGGTCATTAGGGTTTTTTGGGACTTTTACAGCGTTTGTAACAATTATTTTTACAGGATCAGATTGTAACGTTTTACCATTTATTTCTATACTTGCTGAGGGTAAATTAAATTCACCTTTTCTTAAAGGTTTTATAATGTAGGTATAAGACTGTGTAAAACTAGTTTTACCTCCAATCCAAGCTTGACTAACAGATTGGCTAGGTCCTCCAATAATTTTAAAATTTTTAAAATTAGGGGGGCTAAAGTTATCACCACCTTGTTTGTTAATGGCAAACTCAACACGCAAACGTTGGTTTAAACCAAGTTTGTTTTTGCTTACGGTAGCTGTTAATTTAGCTTCTTGAGCTAAAAGTGAACTCGTAAGAAAAGTAATTAAAATCGCAATATAATACTTCACCTGTCAATTATATTTGTTAAACTAAACGAGCAAAAATAACTATTTTTTGTAGATCAAAATTAATTGAATTTTAAGAGTTATAATCTTAATGTTTTATTAATTTATTACCAGTCTTTTTCTTGTTTAATTTTTCTACCCTTAGATTTTTTTGCATTCATTTTCTTTTGGGTCTTTTTTTCTTCATTATTTAAGCTTTCTAACAGTTGTTTCATCTGTTGAGGGCTCATCTTTCCTGGTCTTGGTTTTTGCTTTTGTTTTTTGTCTTTATCCTGTTTGTTCTTTTTGTCTTTATTTTTTTGATCCTTATTTTGATCTTTTTTATTCTGATCGTCTTTCTTTTTTTGATCTTTATTTTGATCGTCCTTTTTATCTTTATCTTTATCTTTATTTTTGTCTTTGTTTTTCTGATCTTTCTTATCCTTGTTTTTATCTTTTTTCTCCTTTTCTTTTTGCTTTTTTAATTCTTTTAAAGCGACAGCTAAGTTGTAACGTGTCTCATCATCTTTTGAATTATTTCTTAAAGCATTTTTATAAGCATCTACAGCTGGTTGGTATTGTTTCTGTTCCATCATAGCATTCCCAATGTTATGGTATGCTTCAGCTTTCTCTATTTTAGTTTTTGCTGTTTTGGTAGTCAATTCATATTGAGATACAGCTTCTTTGTAGTTTTTACTTTGATATAAAGTATTACCAAAATTGTAACTGGCTTTATCGTAATTACTATTTTTGCCTAATGCTTTTCTATAAACGATAGAAGCTTCGTTAAATTTCTCTTTATTATATAGTTTATTACCTTCTCTAAGAAAAGAACGTGCCTCACGTTGTAGTTTTAAAGTGTCTTGTTGCGCTATTATTTTCAAAGAGAAAAATAAAAATAACAGAAGGAATATTTGTGTTGTTTTTTTCATGTTATTTCTTTTTGTTTTCGTTAAATAAATCTACTTTCTTTAACCATTTTGTTTTTCTTTCAAATAGAAAGATATCTATTAGTAAAAATAAAAAACCAATACCTACGAACCATTGGAATTGATCTTTATAATCAGAAAATTGTTTAGTTTCAAATTCGCTTTTTTGAGCGTTTTTAATAATGTTTTCAATTGTTTTTACAGGTAATTCAGTTTTGTTACCATCTATATAACTTCCATTAGATGCATTGGCTATAGCTTGTAAAACTGCTGGTTTTCTTTTTGTAAGAACTGTTTCACCTTGCCTGTTTTTCTTATAACCTATAAGTCCGCCATTTAATTCAATAGGAATTGGCCCTCCTTTTTCTGTTCCTACTCCTATAGTGTATACTTTTACTCCTTCATTAGCAATGTCCTGAGCTTTCTGTTTTGTTTCTTCTTGATGATCTTCACCGTCAGAAATGATTACTAAGAATTTGTTAGTCTGTTCATCATTATTATAATAAGTTTTCGCTAAATCTAAAGCTTCGTTTATAGCAGTACCTTGGCTAGAAACCATATCTGGATTTGCATTTTGTAAAAACATTTTTGCTGCAGCATGATCAGTTGTAATTGGAAGTAAAGGATATGCATTACCAGCATATATGATGATACCAACTCTATCACTACCTAATTGATCTATAATTCTTGAAATTATCTGTTTTGATTTTTCTAGTCGATTAGGAGCAATGTCCTTTGCTAACATACTTTTAGAAACATCTAAAGCGAAAATAACATCAACTCCTTCTCTTTTTACTGTTTGTAGTTTAGTTCCCATTTTAGGGTTTACTAAAGAAATAATAAGAAAAGATACCGCTAATAGTAAAAATGATAATTTTAAAAGAGATTTAAATGTTGAAGTATTTGGTGCTAGTTTTTCTAATAGTAAACTATTAGCAAATTTTTTCTGAGTACTTTTCTTCCACCACAAAACCAATAAAAAGACAACTACAATTATCGGAAGGATAATAAATAAATAAAAATATATTGGTTCTTCAATTTTGTACATTACTTCATTATTTAAAGATGAAAATTTTATAAACTATATAAAACTTTTAAATAAAGTGTTTTTTAATAAAAACTCTATTAATATAAAAACGCCAGCTAAAAACACCCAAAAACGATATTGTTCGGTATAGTTATAGTATTTAAACTCTTCAATCTTTGTTTTCTCTAGTTTGTCGATTTTGTCGTAAATTTCTTTTAATTTATCATTGTTGGTGGCTCTAAAATATTCACCTTCAGTTTCATTTGCGATAAATTGCAGGAGTTTTTCATCAATTTCTACTTTCTGATTTCTAAAAGAAAGTTTGCCGGTTCTAGGATCTTTAGCCCAAGGGAAAGCAGCCATTCCGTTAGTTCCTATACCTATTGTGTATACTTTAATTCCAATTTCTTTGGCTAACTCAGTGGCTGTTTTAGGGTCTACAAAACCTGTATTGTTTACTCCGTCAGTTAATAGGATGATAACTTTACTTTTAGCTTTGCTCTCTTTTAATCTATTTACAGCAGAACCTAGTCCCATTCCAATAGCTGTTCCTCCTTCTAATTGTCCCCATTTTATTTCTGAAATAGTTCTTTTTACAATGGATTTATCACTGGTAATAGGTGTTTGGGTAAAACTTTCTCCAGCATATACAACAATACCTATTCTGTCATTAGGTCTTCTATTTACAAAATCTACAGCAACTCTTTTTAATGCTTCTAGTCTGTTTGGTTTTAAATCTTTTGCTAACATACTAGCAGATACATCTATTGCCATTACAATATCAATCCCTTTATTTGTTTTTGTTCTCTTACTAACAGAAACATTTCGAGG
>CALISK010000421.1 GCA_938041625.1 uncultured Tenacibaculum sp.
TCTTTCTATCATGCGTATCGCATCTCTTCGAATAATCTCCCGCTCTTGATCACTTACTCTTCGGAAATCCTTTTTTTTCATCAATTAAAAATAAGCTTTTTTAAGCTTAAAATAAAGAACTATTGATTCTAAGTTAATATAGCACCATTTTACATGATAATTATGTGCATGATACAGAAGGTGAAGGTTTTTATGTTGGTGGATCACATTGGGGTGACGGACAGTTGGACCAACCTGGTTGTGTTGGTAAACTACTTTTTGAACCAGAACTAAAAAAAGTACGCGTTTATAACAATATTGTTCACAGAACTGGTTTAGACGGAATACAAGTTGGTAGTGCAGTAGAAGACTGTGAAATTTTCAACAATTACATAAAAGATTACGCCTTATTAAATCATCAAACTGGTATACAAATAGGAAACGGAACCACAGGTAAAGTTTATAATAATGTAATTGATACTGGTAAAGGTTACGGTATTTTTTGTTTAGGAAGAGGCGATAACTTAATTTACAACAATCTAATTATTAACCCAAAACTTGACGGTTTCTTTGCAGGAGACAGGCATCCAACTCCTGGTTTAGGTTTTAAATTTATACACAATACAATTGTTAACCCAGGAGAGAATGGTATTAACTTTCTATCTCAAGTAACTTCTAATAATGCTTTTTATAACAACATCATTGCTAATGTTGGTGATGAATTTGTTAGAGGATGGCCAAACTATATAGAAGATGGTAACTTATTCACTAACGATAAAACAATCATAAATACATTATTTATAAATCCAAATGAAGGTGATTACAGATTAAAGAACAATGCAATTGTTGCTATTGATAAAGGAATAGATTTAAAAGAATTAAAAGATGTAATTAAGACTGATTTAAAAGGTTTGAAACGAATAGGAAAATATGACATTGGTGCTTTTGAATACAATTAAATACCTTATTTAGATAAAAAAACCGATGAAAACAGCCTCAAAAGAGACTGTTTTTTATTTCCTTTCAAGCAAGTTTAGTTTTAAAAACATAAATATCTATTTTAAGTAAAAAAATATTTACATTAATTTTGCTAAAAAAACAATGGAAAAGATAAGCTTATTAACACTTTTACTTGTAATCATAAATGGAGGGATTACTTACAAAGGTTTAAAAGATTTTGTTTTTTTAAACACGTTCTCTTTTAATGTTGACAAAGTGCTAGTTAATAAAGACTATAAGAGAATTATAACTTCTGGTTTTTTACATGTTGATTGGATACATTTTACTTTTAACATGATTACTTTATATTTTTTTAGTACAAATTTAGAAATCTATATAGGAGGTTTCGCTTTTCTAACACTTTATTTGATTAGTTTAGTTGGTGGAAATTTATTCGCTTTATATATTCATAAAAACCATTCTGATTACACTGCGGTTGGAGCATCTGGAGCTGTTAGCGGGCTTGTATTTGCTTCAATAGCATTATTTCCTGCCATGAAAATTGGCTTTATCTTACTCCCAATTCAAATACCTGCTTGGATATACGGAGTTGCCTATGTATTATATTGCATTTACGGAATTAAATCTCAAAAAGATAATATAGGTCACGAAGCTCATTTAGGCGGCGGAATTGTAGGGTTGCTAATTGCAATAATTATAAAGCCTACTGTTTTAGTTACTAATTACTTTCCTATACTTCTAATATTAATACCAACATTAATCTTTTTATTTTTAATTATCAAAAAACCACACTTTTTAATTGTTTCTAATCCTTTTTCGAAATCAAAAAGTTTATTAACTATAGATGACAAATATAATTCTAGTAAAGTTTCCAATCAAAACGAATTAAATAAGATTTTAGATAAAATCAATAAAAAAGGATACGATAAACTTTCAAAAAGAGATAAAGAAAAGTTAGATCAATTATCCAAATAATTTATCACTCGCATATCCTCTCATTTAGTCTACCTTTGCTAAAAAATATTCAATGCAGTTTTCAGACTTACATTTAAACAAATCTATATTAAAGGCGCTAACCGAAAATAAACACCACACTGCTACTTTAGTACAGCAAGAAGTGATTCCGTTAGTTTTAGACAAAAAAGATGTAATTGTAACTGCACAAACAGGTACTGGTAAAACTGCTGCTTTTGCACTACCTATTCTTCAATATTTACTTAAAGAACAAGATACTGAAAAAGGGGAGAAAAAAATAAAAGCTTTAATCGTAAGTCCTACTCGTGAATTGGCCATACAAATTCATGAAAATTTTAAAATGTATGGTGAATATACCAATTTAAGAAGTACCGCCGTTTATGGTGGTATATCAACTGCTCCTCAAAAAGAAGTTCTAAAAAAGGGAGTTGATATTTTAATTGCCACTCCTGGTAGATTAATAGATTTACATAAACAAGAGGCAGTTGATTTACTTCATTTAAAAACATTTGTATTAGATGAAGCAGATTTAATGTTAGATATGGGTTTTATCGAAGATGTGAAACGAATTGAAAAATTATGTCCTCGTAAAAAGCAACAACTTTTATTTTCTGCTACTATGCCAGAAAAAGTGATTCAGTTAGCGAATTCAATGTTGTACAAACCAGAGAAAATAAATATTTCTCCTTCTGAAACTACTTCTAAAAACATAGGTCAACTACTCTATTATGTTCCTAAGAAAAACAAAACTGATTTATGTTTACATTTATTACGTAATACTATAAATGGTAAAATTATTATTTTTAGACGCACTAAAATTGGTGTAGATAAATTAGAGCAAACACTTTTAAAAAACGACTATAAAGTAACTAGTTTACATGGAGATAAAACACAAATACTTCGTAACAAAGCTGTAGAAGATTTTAAAAATAATAAAGTAACTATTTTAATAGCTACCGATGTTGCTGCAAGAGGCATTGACATTAGTAAAGTAGATGCTGTTATTAATTTTGATTTACCTAATATTCCTGAAACCTATGTGCATCGAATTGGTAGAACAGGTAGAGCAGGAAAATCTGGAATCGCTTTTTCTTTATGTAGTGCAGATGAAACAGCATATATTAAAGCTATTGAAGAAGTAATACAACGAAAAATTCAAGTTATAAACGACCAACCTTTCCCTTTAGCTAAGCCTAAACATATAAAACAACCCAACACCATTAGCAAACATAAAAAAGGAAGAAAGTCAACAAACTCTAAAAAGAATAAAAAGCGTTGGTATTAAAAACAAACAACGAGTACTTTTAAACTTATCATAAATAAAAATCCAACAAAGCTAACTTCGTTGGATTTTTCTATTTTAAAATGATTTACTCTAAGGTTCAGAAAAACAATTCTATTCTATTAAAACCTTTTTTACTGTAAAAACTTCATTTTGTTCAACTCTTATAAAATACAAACCAGCCTCTCCAAATAAAGCTCTCTCTAACTTCAAATTTCGCTTATCTGTTTCTATTTCATAGGTTCTTTTCCCTTGTATGTCAAGTATACTTATTTTTGACATCTTTGAATTACCTAAAGAAACCGTTAAAAAACCTTCTTTTAATGGGTTTGGATAAAGAACAATAACATCTAACTTTTCTTTAATGTTAGTACTAGACTTAGCCGTAACACCAGCAGGTGTAGCTGCATCTATTTCTGCTAA
>CALISK010000422.1 GCA_938041625.1 uncultured Tenacibaculum sp.
ACAGTAACTTCACTAGCATAAGAAGAAGCTGTTTCTGAACCAGGATATTTCTCTAGTTGAAAATCATTTAATTTAATACTAAATGGAGTTTTTCTTAGTTTAGCACCATACCAAGTTCTAAAATTTAATCCTTCCATTGTAAAATCTTTTTTATTGCTAGTATTAAAATCGCCACCAGTCAATTCTATACGTTTTGTTTCACCGTTTGTATTAATGTCAAAAACTACGACATCGTATTTTTCTTTGTTTTTTTCTCCTCTAACAGTTTTTATCTCTCCTTTTTCAGCAGGTTTTGGTATTACAAATTGTAATCCACCAATATTATGAAGTGTTAAAAATTGAAAATTGTGAACACTGTCTTTAACAATAGTTCCTTTTTTCTGGTCTTCCATTCGAAGCCAATCTCCATTTGATTTCGCTTTAATCTTTAAATTATCTTCTTCATAGAAAAAGTTAATAGAAGCATTTTGATTTTTTGCTTCAAAACCAACTAAAATATTATGAATGTTTTGTATAGTTCCTTTTTTTATATAATGTTCATGCCTACTTCCGCTTGAACTTTCTACTAAAAATAAATGTTCTGTTCCGTTTTTATCTTCAACTAATTTTGTTTCAGCCCAAGGAATGTAATCTACTAACTTGAAATCTATTTTTCTAGCAGCTTCTTTTTTCTTAGGTTGGAATTTGAGTGAGAAATTAGCTGTGTTTTTACCCCAAGCAGATAATAATAATTTCTCATTATATGTTTTCTGAGATTTGTTATTATCTACAATTACATTTAAATAATTAATATCTGATAAAAATATATCAGTAGTTTCTCCTTCGTCAATAATCATCATGCCTTCGAAACCAAAATATCTAGTAATTCCTGCACCTATTAATATAAACAAAAAGGCTAAATGGAACATAAATACAGCCCATTTTTCTTTTCTGTAAAGTTTGTATTTAAAGATGTTCCCGAAGAAATTGATAATAAAAAAGAAAAGAATAAGCTCAAACCACCAAGTGTTATAGATTAGTTTTTTTGCTGTTTGAGTACCGAAGTCGTTCTCTATAAAAGTAGCTATTGCCATGGCAGCTGCAAATACCCAAAATAAAACAGCCATTAAACGAGTAGAGTAAAATATATTTAATATTTTTTTCATGTGATAGTTGTTATTGTTTTTTTAACAGTAACACATAGCCTTATAAAAATATAGTACGAAATTAATTCTGGCTTTATTAAAAATGCGTCAGTAAAAAAACTTTGCAAATTTACATAAAGTTACCTGAATTAGCTTGTGATTTAAGCTCTTTTTTAATGTTTAAGGTTGTTAAAATTACAGTTTCTATTCTGCGATTTTTTCTCCCATTTTAACAAAAGTTTCAATTTTGTTCTTTGTGTTTTCTAAAATGTCCTGATCAATTTTAATTTTAGTTTTATCAATTAGAATAGCAATTGTTGAACCACCAAAAGCAAAATACCCCATTTCATCTCCTTTTTTTATTGAGGTATTAGGGGTGTAGGTTTCTATAATGGTACCAACCATGGTAGCGCCAACAGGTATAAGTAGTATGTTTCCTTTGTTTTTCGTAGATAATGAACAAAATTCTCGTTTGTTCTCACAAAAAACTTTGGTAAAATTACTAGCTAATGCGTATGGGGAAACAGATAAATAATCACCATTTATTTTAGTTGTTTCAGAAGGTGTTCCATCATAAGGAAAGTGAAAACGATGATAATCGTTAGGAGCTAATCGTAAAATTAAAAGAGATGCGTTTTTATATTGTTCTGCTAAATTAGTGTCGTTTAAAAACTCTTTAAGCGTGAAATTCCTGCCTTTAATAAAGAAATCGTGTACATCAGCTATGTTTTTAAAAGCTAACATTTTTCCGTCACCAGGAGAAATAAAATTATTTTCTATAGGACGAGCTTCAGGTTTTAATTTTCTGTAAAAAAAATCATTGAAAGAAGTAAAGGAGTTTATTTCTTTTTTAGCTTCATTCATATTGATGTTTAAATCAGAAACAAATGATTGTATTTTTTTTACAGAAGAAGGTTTGTTCATTTTTCTACCGTACCATTCTGATAAAAATTTGCGTTTTACTATAGGTAATAAAGCCATTTTACCAAACGGATTGTTGTATAATAACTTTAAAAACCCTTCACCAGGAGGGGTTTCAAGTTGTGTTTTTCCAGATTTTCTATCAATGAATTTTATTTGCATTTACGTTACTCTATAATTGGATTATACATCATTATGGCATTGTTTTTTACTAAAACTCTTTCTTTTATTTCTCCCTTTTCACTTTCTTTAATTTGAATAATAGTATTGTGTCTAGTATAGCCACCCCAAAACTGCAACTCTATTTTATGATCCCTTTCTTCAATTTTAAAGGTATCAGTGATAAAGTTATTTGATTTTAATTCTCCGTTTAAATGAGTTTTGTCTAGCGAGAGATTAATTTGAAAGCTATTTTCTGTCTCATTTTTAACTTGTAAATCTATATAGTTATATGAAAGTGTTGCTCCTGCTCCAAAAGGAACTTTTCTTTTTACGTCAGGGAAAACATCATATCCATGACGATATCTTTCAGTTACGGTTAACGGACTGTGTGCAAAAATCCAAAATAATAAATTACCTAATTGACATAAACCACCTCCGGTATCCTTGTCTATTTTACCACTGTTTAAAACCAAACCTTCAAGATACCCTTTTCTTTTTGTAGGTCTACCGACTAATTTCCAAAGTGAGAAAGTTTCTCCGGATTTAATAATTATATTATGGATCTTTTTTGAAGCTAAAAGCAGATTAGTTCTTTTGTTTTCCTGAAGATACATTTCAACATTCTTAAGAGGTCTTAAAATTAGGGATTGGTGTTTGAATACTGAATGCTCAAAATCGTTTTTATTTTTTGTGGATGCCCAATTTGAGCTTGTAATCCATTTAAAACGTCTTTTTAAAATATAATATTCTTTACCAAAAAGTAATCTTAAATTGCTTCTTTTTATAGGTTTTTTTACTTTTTGCAAACTATTTTTTTTAGAAATTATTCTTCAACACTGTCAATTAAAATAGTAAGCATGTCAATGGCTGCTTGCGCAATTTTCGTTCCTGGGCCAAAAACACCAACAGCACCAGCATCAAATAAAAATTGATAATCTTGTGCAGGAATTACACCTCCCACGATAACCATAATATCTTCTCTTCCGTATTTTTTTAATTCAGCAATTACTTGTGGAACTAATGTTTTATGTCCAGCAGCTAAAGAAGAAATCCCTAAAATATGGACA
>CALISK010000423.1 GCA_938041625.1 uncultured Tenacibaculum sp.
CCATAACTCTTCTATAAAACGCTCACGTGTTTTTATATCGCAATTGTCATTTATTTTTGGTTCTTTGTCCCAATTCATAATAAACCACCTACTATCAATAGTAATTAAAGTAAGATTGTCATTAATTTCAACTTTATCTAAACCACATCCATTTTCAGGTAAAAAAGTATTCTTTCCTAATGCTTTCTCAATGATTTTTTCTTGTCTTTTTAATCCATCAATTCCATGATACCAATCATGATTCCCAGGAATAAAAACGGTTTTCCCTTTAAAGTTTTTTACGCTGTTTATTTGAGTCTGAATGCGATATTTTGCGAGTTTATAGCTGTCATCTTTTTTAGGAGGAATACCAATAGGGTATACATTATCCCCTAAAAATAAAGCAGTACTGTTTTTCGTAGCTTTTTCTAGTTCTTTTTGAAAAAAAGTTAATGAAGGGATTTTTTCATTCATAGGAGCATTACCAGCATCACCTATTAAGTAAAATGAATGTGTAGGTATTTTATGATTGTTAGTAACTATTTTAGTTCCTTTTTTATCAGAATACTGGGCTTTATAGGTTGCGCATCCAAAAATAAGAATGAATGAGACGAAGGTGAAAATACGAAATAGTTTCATGTATGTAAAAACTTAATTGTAAACAAAACGCGAAGGTAGTAATATAAATTAACCGAGAAATTATGAACTACAAGATAACATAGAACAACCTATCTTATGTTTTGCCCATTCTGGTCGTTTAGCAAACCATTTTTCATTCTCAGGCTGCTCGTCATATGGCTTTTTAAGTAGAAGATATAGTTGATCAATTAAATCATAATTTCCATCATTAGCTTCATCAATTGCTAGTTGAGCCATGTAGTTTCTAAGAACATATTTAGGATTGGTAGTATTCATTTTTAGTTGTCGCTCTTTATCTTTTAATTTTTCAAAATTTAGAGTTTCTATATATTTTTGAAACCAAAGAGTCCAAGCTTCTTTAATATTAGATGTTAATTCTGTTGTTTCATAAAACGCATTTTTAATTTTGGAAATTGCTATTTCTGTGGAGTCTTGTTTAGTAATAGTTCCTAAATTTCTAAAAAAGATAGTATAATCGGTTTCAGTAAGTTGTATTGTTTGTTCTAATTCAGTAATCAGATTTGTAGCATCAGTGTTGTAAAGGCCTAATTTAGCACTCATCATTTGGTTATACTTAGTGCTATACAAATCTTCATATTCATTTAAGATTGTTTGTAAAGGATCTGTTTCTTCTACTAAATCATATAAAGCATTTGCTAGTTTATACAAATTCCACATACCTATGTAGGGTTGGTTTCCAAATTTATATCTTTTATGTTGTGTATCTGTAGTATTAGGAGTCCATTCAGAATCGTAACCTTCTAACCATCCATATGGGCCATAATCAATGGTTAATCCTAAAACTGACATATTATCTGTATTCATCACACCATGGACAAAACCAACTCGCTGCCAATGAACAATCATTTCTATAGTTCTATTTCTTACTTCTATTAAAAAATCAAGATATTTTTGTTTTCCTTTGGAAGTGATTTCAGGATAAAAATGTTTGATAGTATAATCGGTCAAAGATTTTAGAGTATCGTGATTTTGGCGAGCAGCTAAAATTTCAAAATTTCCAAAACGAATAAAACTAGGGGCGGTTCTACATACTACAGCTCCTTTTTCATAAGCAGCATTTCCATTATACATAACATCTCGTAAAACATCATCACCCGTTAAAGACAAAGATAAGGAACGTGTTGTAGGAATGCCAAGATGATGCATTGCCTCACTACACAAATGTTCTCTAACAGAAGAACGAAGAACGGCTAAACCATCTGCGGTTCTAGAATAAGGTGTTTCACCAGCTCCTTTAAGTTGTACTGCCCATTGTTTGTTATTATGATTTAGTTCAAAAAGATTAATAGCACGACCGTCACCTAATTGCCCAGCCCAATTTCCAAATTGATGGCCTCCATAGCACATAGCATATGGATGTGTATTTTCTAGTACTTTATTACCTGTAAAAACATCTAAAAACAGTGTAGATTCAGTATCTTCTTTGGTTAAACCTATTGCCGCTAACATTTCGTCTGAAACATGTATTAGTTTTGGTTTCTTCGTAGTTTTAGGTTTTACATATGAAAAACAAGCATTTAATACTTGTCTTCGTTCATTTCCTATAATTTTATCAACGGGTAGTTCTTTTGAGAATGTATCTTGAATGTTTAATCTCATAATATATTGATGTAAGACATTATTTTTTAAGTGGTATTATATATTGTTTTTCCAATTCATTAAAAATAGAAGAGAGTTTTACCTCTTTTAGTTTTTCATCATCATTATAATTATCATAACTAAGAAGAATATTGTTTTCTTTAATTAAAAAAGTACCTATTTCATTTGCGTTGAAATTTTTCGATTTAGTAAAATCAAATTTTAAGGCTCCAGTAAGTCCAGTTTCAATATTTATGATGTATATATTATATGCTCCAGTAGGAGGTAGGTCTTGTTGTAAAATTAAATAGTTATCGATTAATTTTATTTTTTGAATAGATTCCCACCTTAGTTTATCTGGAGCTCCAGTTAAATCTACATCAGTTATAAATAACCATTTATAATAGTTTCCTTTCTGCGCAATAACTCCATGAGAGGTTTTAAAAATGGAATAAGAATTATTTTTAACGACAAATTGTAACCTGTCTTTAGATTTTCTGCTTTGGTAATGATTGTTAGCATAATAAGCTAATATAGCCGATTTGTTTTCTGCTTTAAGTCTTTCAGAAAAATTTTCATTCTGTCTGTTTATTTTTGACAAACTATCTCCAGAAATTGTTATATAATAATTATTAGGAAGTTTTATTTTTCCATTTGACCATTTTGTTTTGGGGTCAATTATAAAATTAAAATATGGATTATTTTTAACTTTTTTATTAGCATAAATACCATTAAGAATCCATTTTAAAGAAGGATCTATAGTTTTTCCTTTATTATATAAAAGTTTGGATTTTAGAGCTTCAAAAAAAAGTTTGTTTTTAGGCTCAAGAAGTTTTTCTGAAACTAAAATAATTCTTTTTATTTGAGAACTAGATCCATCATTATTTAGTTTAAATGTTTCCTTTGTTTTTCCATTTATAATTTCAACAAATGTTCCGCCAAAAGAACTTCCTCCTTCAAAATAGGAACGCAATGTGTCTTTTATTCTGTCGTTATTATAGTCTTTTATAATTTCTTTTTTATTGTACTGAGCTAGTATAGAAGAAGAAACAAAGAATAGTATAATAATTAGAATTTTTTGCATAACTTATAATTAGTAACGAATTATATTTTTATGAATAAGAGGTTTTTAATTAATTAACCAAAGTGGTGTCAAAATAAGCTTTATTTGATAAAGTTTTGTGTACAGGACATCTTGAAGCGATTTCTTTTAATCGTTCTCTTTGTTTTTCATCTAAATTTCCAATTAATTTTAATTTTTTAGTGAAAAAATCGACATAAGTTGATGTGTCTGAAACGATACCTAAATCATCGCTTTGTTTTTTAGCATAGGTTACATAAACATATACTTCTTGTAAGTCCCAGTTTTTACGTTGTGCATACATTTTAAGAGTCATGGTAGTACAAGCAATAAGAGCAGCATTTAAATATTCATAAGGAGAAGGACCAAAATCATCTCCCCCAATTGAAGCAGGTTCGTCTGCAATCATATTATGATTTTGCGTTTGAATTTTGGTAGTAAAATTATCTTCTACTAAATTTAAATACCCTACTAATTGTTCTCCATTAGTTTTTAGTACTTCTTTTTTTTGAATAGGGAAATAACGTTGTACCCAGGTACCTATTACATTACCAGCATAGTTACTATCCTCAGATTTTAATAATAAATGATCTGCATTATCTAAAGTTACAAAACTTTTTGGGTGATGGGCATTATGATAAATTTGCTCTGCATTTTTTATATTAACAACACTATCTGTTGGAGAATGCATAATTAATAATGGCTTTCGTAAGTTTTTAACAATAGTAGGTAAATCCGTTTTACTAAAATCATCTACGAAATCTTGATTTATTTTGAAAGGCCTTCCTCCAATATTAATTTCTACTTCTCCTTTATCTTTTACTTCTTCTATACCATGAGAGAATAAATGAGTAACATGGGTTACGGTTGCAGGTGCACCTATAGTAGCAACTGCTTTAACAGTATCTAATTTTGCAGCTGCTGTTAATACTGCTGCACCTCCTAAAGAATGACCTACTAATAATGAAGGCGCTTCATAATGTTTTCCTATATAATTACTTACAGCAATTAAATCAGAAACATTTGCTGAAAAATGGCTTTCAGCGAATTCTCCTTCACTTCTTCCTAAACCTGTAAAATCAAATCGTACTACACCAAAACCATAATTGGTTAGCGTACGACTAATATTTTTAACGGCACTTAAAGAACTTGTACAAGTAAAACAGTGTGCAAAAATTGCATAAAAATTAGGTTTTTGATTCGCAGGAAGTTCTATAAAAGCGTTTAACTTTTTTCCTTTAGTATTTTCTATAGTAAGTTTAGACCTTTTCATTTAAAAGTTGATGTTGTTAATTTGTTTAGAATAATATAGTATTGATAAAAAATGAAATTGTTTTAAGCTTTTAATTTATCAGCATACATTTCCCTTAATTTAGCCAATTTTGGTGCAATTACAAAGTTACAGTATCCTTGTTCTTTGTTATTTTCATAATAGTTTTGATGATCATTGCCAGCTAAATAAAAAACAGGGAGTTTACTTACTTCTGTAACAATAGTATTTTCAAAATAAGGTTGTACTTCTTCTAAAACTTTATTTGCAATTATTTTTTCGTTTTCATTTTGATAAAAAATAACAGATCTATATTGAGTTCCTACATCTGCTCCTTGTTTGTTTAAAGTGGTTGGATCATGAGTAGTCATAAAAATAATTAATAGTTCTTGATAATTAATTTCTTCAGGATTAAAAGTAATTTGTATTACTTCTGCATGTCCTGTTAATCCAGAACAAATTTCTCTGTATGTAGGATGGCCAGGAACATTACCTCCAGCATATCCAGAAACTACTTTTTCAACACCTCTAATTTGATTAAAAATGGCTTCTGTACACCAAAAACATCCTCCACCAAGGGTAGCTATTTGTTTAGTCATTATTATTTAATTTAAGAGAAAGAGAATTTACACAGTAACGTAAGCCACTAGGTTCTGGTCCATCAGGAAAAACATGCCCTAAATGCGAGTCGCAAGTATTACAAAGAATTTCAACACGTACCATTCCTAACGAACTGTCTTTAAAATATTTTATAGCACTTTCTTGAAAGGGTTGTGTAAAACTAGGCCAACCAGAACTAGATTCAAATTTAATAGTTGAATCAAACAAAGGACTATTACAACAAACGCAATTGTACTTTCCTGCTTCTAATGAAGTACAGTGCTCGCCAGAAAAAGGACGCTCTGTTCCTTTTAAACGGGTAATATTATACACTTCAGTAGTTAGTATTTCTTTCCATTCAGTATTTGTTTTCTCTACTTTTTTATCAGGAATTGGATTTCCATTTATAGTAAAGCTGATAATATTTTTCCATGTTAGCATATAGAATCTTTTTAAGGTTGAAATTGGTCGGTTTATTATGTGAAAACTTACGTTATTATAATTACTAAAGTTTGGTTACTTTTACCTAACTAAATTACTGATTTATGAGCACTCT
>CALISK010000424.1 GCA_938041625.1 uncultured Tenacibaculum sp.
CGCTAATATATTAAAAGCTTTAATTACCAAAGTAAACCAAGAGTTACGAGAAAATGGAAGTACTGAGAAAATAAAAATTATTGGACCTAGTATGGGAGGTTTAATAAGTAGAATTGCCTTAACCCAAATGGAAAAAGACAACCAAAACCATAATACCGACACTTGGGTAAGCTTCGATAGCCCACATTTAGGGGCAAATATACCTATTGGTTTACAATATGCCTTTACCTTTTTAGGAGTTGAAGCTTTTACTTCGTTACTTAAAACACCTGCAGCAAGGCAAATGCTACTCACACAAAACCCAGCTCCTTTTACCTTAAGTAGTATCAGCAGTCAGCCTGCTTTTATTAGAAAAATACTAACAAATGAATGGCATAAATACCCAGGAGATTATAGTTTTAGAAATCGTTTAAAAAACTTACTTATTGCTTTAGATTTTCCTAAAGAAACGCGTAACATTGCGATAGTAAATGGTGCTATAAATGGTAAAAGACCAGGGACGCCAAAAGGAAAAATGTTAGATTTTCAGGTTTCTCTTTATGGTAGTTTGTTGTTAGATTATGATGTAAAAACTTTTGCTACACACGATGGAGGGCGTCATAAAATATTTGAACGTAAAAAATCAAACTTCTTAATTTTTAGAAACACCAAAAGTGTATATCTAAAAGATTTAAAAAGATTAGGAAGTTTAGATAATTCTCCAGGGGGTGCTTTTAATATGACCAGTGAGTTTGAAGATGCTTTAGGAATTAAATTACCTCTTGATAATTTTAATGTAGGTAGCGCTTTAAATACACTTTTACAAGTAAAAGATGAAGTCTCTAAATTTGGTGTAAGAACCTTAATGCCTCTTTTACTTTTTCGTTTTGGGTCGTCTGTTAATTTAGATTTATCGCAAGGTACACCTACTTTTATACCTACCAAAAGTGCTTTGGCTTTTACAGGAAGAAATAAAATTTGGCATGAAAATTTAAGTTCTCGTAATTTAGTCTGTAGTGGTGAAACTCCGTTTGATACTTATTATGCACCAGATAAAAATGAAGAACACGTTACTTTAGATGCTAAAAAAATGGATTGGGTTTTAGAAGAGTTAAAGGGAAACAAACAATTTCCTGTACCTTTAAAAGGTAGTTCAAGAATAGTTAATGCTTCTAAAAAACTATGTGTTAATACGTTAAATACAGCTACTTTTAATATTGCGACATGTAGTACGCCTAATGTATCTTCATGGTCTGCTTCTTCTAACCTAAGAATTACAAGACGTACACCCACAAGTGTTAGTGTAAGAGCAATAAATAATGGTAATAGAAGAGCTTCTATAACTGCAAAATTAATAACAGGAGAAACTATTACTAAACAAATAACAATGTTTGATGCTCCTAAAGCTACATTTACTAGTGGTACAGCTTTACGTGATGCTATTTTAAGAGGTAGTAGGTTACCTAACGAAACTGCTTTTTATGTGAAAAATAAAGAGCGAATTGGTATAAACACAAGTAATGCACCAGATAAAATACAATGGAAGCATACTCGAAGTAAAGCAAATGCAACTATTATGCTTCCTTATGATGCTTGTTTTATAGATGAAGAAGAGATTTCTGTAACTGGTTTAGTGCCTCTAATAAATTATACCTTTATTGAAGATATTGAACAAGCTTTGACTCCTTCTAAAAGTCTTGAAATTAGTTTTGAAAATAGTACAGGTTATTTTGAAACAGAAATAACGGTTAGTAACGAATGTGGTTGTAGTACAGAAACTAATGTTTATAAATATGTAGGAAGTACTCCTGTAGCTGAAAAACCTTTGGTAGATTTTACAGTATACCCAAACCCTGCAAATTCTTACGATGATTCTTTAAATGTTAAATTATTTAGAAACGAACCAACAGAAGACAATGAAGTTATAACATGCAATTTAACAGTTACAAATATTCATAGTGCTTTAAGAGTATATAATAAATCATTTACATTTGTTAATGACGAAAAAACCATATATCTTATTGAAGAGGAAGAAGGATTACCACCTGGTGTTTATGCAGTAAACCTTAGTTACAAAGGTAAAACAGTCTCTAAGCAGTTAATCATAAGGTGATTTTTTTATTGACCTTAAGAAATAGTTAAAACGATATGTTTTCAGTTTATAATCATTTATTTTGAAATATATAAGTTCTTGGGGGAATCTATAAAGCATGGTACATTTTGGTGTACTGTGCTTTTTAATGCTTTCTTATAACTGAGTAATCTTACTCCTAAGAGAAATTTCAATTATATATTAATGTGCCGTAGTTCAATAAATCTATTTCTATGATACTAACTCTAAATATTTCATCGAATAAATTTTCTTGCAGCATTTAAGGGGGCTTTTAATTAGGAATAATTGTTACGTCAATAACAAACTATGCAGCGTGTTTTTTAGTAAATAAGTTACAGGTCTATCTTTTTGAAATTTATAAAGAATCTCTGTTTGCGACTCCAAATAAGGTAAAGGCATACAAGCTATTAATTCTTTGCCTAATTCGTTATC
>CALISK010000425.1 GCA_938041625.1 uncultured Tenacibaculum sp.
CATAACTTCTTTTGCTGCATCAGAAAATACTCTATTTCTTATTCGAATACTTTTTAATGTTCTAGCATCCATACCATAATCAAAAGATACTTTTTTGTTTTTCCAGAAAAAAGAAACTGCTAAAATCCCGAAAGTTAGTCCTACTAAATAATAACCAACTCTTTTTAGTAATTGCATAATTTTATTTTGAAAGGCAAAAGTATCAATATAAATGGTAAATAATAATTTAGAAAGCTAGTTTTTATGTGTTAAAATTATTTTTTTTTAAATATTTAAAAAAAATGGACGTTTGTGGTAGGGTATTTGTCTACCCAGGTGTATTAAAAACTAAAACTTATAAAAATATGAAACTATTAACAAGTAACTTTAAGCTGATTTTTACTTTATTAACATTAACATTTTTTATCACTTCTTGTAATGATGATGATTTACCTTCAGATAATGGAGGGGATAAAGCTGTTTTTAATGAATTGATAGGTACTTGGCTTATACAAGAAAGTGAAATTAACGGAGCGGCGGTTAGTAAAGAATCGTTTGACTGTCTTAAAACTTCTGTAGCTAAGTTTACTGAAACTAATTATGAAATTAATTATAGAAAAAAGGGAACAGGAGCGTTTTCTGGAGGCTGTGCAGTAACTCAACAATTATCAGGAACCTATACGGTTGATAAAGATGGTGTTATAGATTTAAATAAAAATGAAGGGTTAACAGCTAAATTAGTTGAAGGGAAATTAATGATAACTTCTAAAGAAGATAGTAATACACAAGAAGATGTTTTTGTGAATGAAAAAGACATTGTTAACGTTGTTTTAGATGAATCAAATGCAGGAGATGAAATAAAAGACGAACCGGTTCTTGAGTCAAATGAATTTAAAGAATTGAAACAAAAATTACAAGGGGTTTGGAGTTTAAGTTCATTTGAAATTAACGGAGAAGAGTTAACTTTAAATTCATGCAGGTTAGATTCATTCTTAGAATTTAAAGAAGATAACAATAAGGTTCTTATAACTCAAAAGAAAGCCACTTTTACTAGAGGAGATTTAGCAAAGTATGGAGTTACTATTGGAGGTGCAGGAATAGAATCTATAGATATAGTAAAAAGTGTTTCTAATGGAGAAAATTCAGATAAAGTAACTCTTAGTACTAAAAATACATGTAGGTTTATAAAAGAGAGTACTCGAATTTTTGAATTTGTAAAGGATGATGTTTTAAAATTGAAAGCTACTAATATTGAAATCTTATTAAAAGATGATTCAACTATAGTGCTTACTTTTAAAAATGAATCTACAAATACTGAAGGAAAGCAAGTATATAAGAAAAAGTAAAAGTTTTTTTTGAAAACTATTAAAAGTGATTATTTAATTATAATCACTTTTTTTATAAAAAGAAGTAACCTGAAATTTCAGATTACTTCTTTAATTACTAAAAAATAATTTTAGTAATTCCCCACTTAAATTCTTTTATAAAGGTATAAATGCTTGTATTTTGTAAAATTCGTTTGCATTTAGGTTGTCATTAGAAATATTTGGACCTGCAGCAAAACGAAACCAAACACCATTATTTAAAGTAGCTTTTACATAACCACCTAAGAATTGATATAATGTTTTGGTGTCTCCAGTATCAACTCTCGTTTGCCCTAGATGTTCATAAAATCCACCAAAAGAAAAATGTTTATTTACTTTAAAACCAGGAATAACCCAATTAAGCATAAGGTCTTGAGAACTACCCTCGCCACGTAAGCTCATGTAATAAGCATGATAAGTTTCAAATTCAAACTTTCCTGAATTATATATTACAAAAAGACTAGGAATAAAACTTTCAGCTATTTTAGTACCTGCTGTGTTAGATAAAAGTTTACCATGTCCAAATCCGATACTTGGATTTACATATAGCTTTCCATTTTTAGAAGCAAAACCGAGTCCAATCCCTGTTTCAAGAAATAAATCTTTTCCTTGATTACCGAAAGAAGGATTTACCCAAAAGACACTGTAAAAAGTAAGGTTAGTTCTAGGTTTTAGTTCAAAAGATCCTAAAAATACATTATTAAACCCTGCACCACTGTTATGGATTGGCATTATGGCAAATGTAGTTTTAGTTTCTTTGGGTGTTTTCTCTTCCTGTGCAAAGGATTTTAAAGAGAATATTAAAATAGTGATTGTTAAAAATATTTTTTTCATGATTTGTTTTTTATGATTAATTAAATTGTGGAGTTCTTTTTTCTAGAAAAGCATTCATACCTTCCTTTTGATTTTTAGTATGAAATAACGAATGGAAAACTTTGCGTTCAAATACAATTCCATCTTTTAAACTACTTTCTAAAGCTTGATTTATAGATTCTTTAGCTGCTTTTAATGCAGTTTTAGAGTAATTAGAAACGATAATTGCTTGTTGTAAAACATGCTCTATAAAATTATTTTCTGGTAAAATTTTAGATACTAAGCCTATTTTTTCAGCTTCTATAGCAGTTACATTTCTACCTGTTAAAATAATTTCTGTTGCTTTAGATTTACCAACTAATTTTGTGAGTCTTTGAGTGCCTCCAATGCCAGGAATAACTCCTAGTTTTATTTCTGGCTGACCAAAAACAGCGTTTTCAGAAGCATAGATAATATCACACATCATGGCTAATTCACAGCCACCGCCAAAAGCATAACCATTAACAGCTGCAATTACAGGAGTTTTAATTCTTGAGAAAATTTCCCAATAACTGAAGTAATCTTCATTAAACATTTGAGAAAAATCTTTATCAGACATTTCTTTAATATCAGCTCCTGCGCAAAATGCTTTTTCATTACCAGTAATAATAAAGCAACCTACAGAAGGTGAAGTATCATATTTTTGAAGTCCTGAAATTAGTTCATACATAATATCAGAATTCAGTGCGTTTAAAGAGTTAGGACGGTTTAATTTTGCAATAACAATCCTACCTATTTTTTCAAATAGTACATTCATAAATAAAAGAGATTAAGTTTTTAAGAATCCCAAATAGCGCCATAAGCAGGAATTCCTCTAGCTTCCATACTATGAACTATTTTTTGGGTAAGACTTTGATTAGAAATACAAATAACAGCTTCGGCGTTAAAATCTTTATAAGCTTTATAAGTTAGTTTTACTAAATCTGGTTTTCCTTTTTCATCAGTATTCCAGATAATAGCATTAGGCTGTACATTTCTTATTTCATTAACTAAGTTGTTTCCATATGTTTTTTCCGGTGTTCTGGTAGACCATATGAGTACAGAAGGTGTTTCATTTAATAATAAATGAGGTAAACAAGGACCAATACCACTACCTGTAGCTACCCAAATAACTTTATTGAATAGCTTATCTACATTACCAACTCCAGCAGTTGGAATCCCTTTTACCCATATTTTATTGGGTTTTTCAGAAATGAATTTTCCAGTCCAATCTCCAGCTCTAGAAATAGTTAATCTAAAGCCATCTTTATCTGGTGAAGGTACATTTGCAAAAGAATGCCATTCTAGTAGTGGGTTTCTACTTAAAGCAGTAGAGGAACCTGCAAAAGGAGTTACTCCATAATCAAAAGATGTTAAAGCAACATGATTAGAAGGATTAACAATCTCGATATTTACTTTTTTTAATCGAAGCCATGGCAAAATAACACTTACGGTTAAGCTTATTAAAATCCAGAAATCTAACTTATGCCATAAAGGAATATTGGGTTCTTGTAATTCTAGAAAAAGAAACATTTGTATCCAAAAAAGAATTAAAACAGACCAACCACCAATTCTATGTGTAAATTCAAAATGATTATGGTATTTGGCTCTAATTTTGGGCAATGCCATAATAACTATGGTGATTAATAATATAAGAATTATTGATATAGTTATTATAATGATCTTGTTTATAGGATATGTATTGTTTAAAAAACTATAATATATTGCCCAAACAAAAATACCATACCAAATAGTTCCCATAGTAGCACTAGAACTGTGTAAACCACCAAAATGATATACTTTTCCACAAATACGTCTAATAAATAACGGCCAACTTTTTGGTACACCAGTAGCTATTTTAAATAAAAGGTTAATGACATATTGTTGACGTATTAAAATAGCCAAAGCAAAGTTTAATAAGATAACTCTAGCTATTTTATCAATAGCCAAATTAGTAAGCTCAAACCAATTCCATGTGGTTAATCCTTTATATAATATATAACTATTAATTAAAGTTACTAGTATAAATAATCTCTTATAGGGTATAAGTAAAGTACTTTTTCCTATTCTATAAAAGACGCTTTTCTTAGAAGGCAAAACAATATTTTCCATGATCATTATTTTGTATAGGATTCTTTTAAAATTCTTTTATCAATTTTACCCCTAGAAGTTTTGGGAAGTTCATCTAATAATTTAAAAACACTAGGAACATAATAATAAGGTAACTGTTCCTCTATTGCTTCTTTAAATCGGTCAATAATATTTGGAGTATTATTATCAGACAAACTCACAAAAGCAATTAAATAGTTTTTGTGTTTTAATGTTACTGCTCTTTTAACTTCATTAAAGTTTTCAATAATTTTACTAATAGCATCTAATTCAACTCTAAATCCTTTTATTTTAACTTGATCATCTATTCTACCATAATGAATTAATTCACCATTAGTATTCCATTTACCTAAATCGCCTGTATTAAACATTTTTCCTCCTTTTTTTAGAAAAATGTCATTTGCATAACGTTTATCGTTTAATTCAAAATTGTTAATGTATCCATTAGTTACACAATTACCACCTGCCCACATGATACCTATTTCACCTATATTTAAAGGTGTTTTGTTTTCATCTAAAATGTAAACAGTATTGTTAGGAGTTGGTTTTCCTATGGAAAGTTCATGACTATTAGGTTCACATTTTTTCATTGTATTTACAATCGTGGTTTCTGTAGGACCACAGCAATTATAAAAAGTACATTTTTTAGACCACGAATTTGCAAGAATTACTGGACAAGGTTCTCCTGCAACTGCAACTGTTTTTATATGCTTACATTTTGTAACATCTATAGTCGTTAACACAGAAGGCGTAGAAATAATAACATTTGCTTGTTTAGCAGTTTCTTCTATGTCTTTTCCTCTAATAAGTAGTGTTCCTCCGTTACCAAGACATCCTAGAATTTCCCATGCAGACATATCAAAAGAGATGTTTAATATTTGAGCAACTTTTGTGCCTGTTGTTATTCCAAGGTTCCCTGGAGAGTTGTATAAAATATTGCATAAATTTTTATGAGTAACCTCTACACCATTTGGTATTCCTGTAGTTCCAGAAGTAAATAAAATGAAACATGTTTTGTCCTCATTATCATTAACATGATTAATCAATTTTATATTTCCGTAAAGGTTTTTATAAATAGATTTTTTTAATTCAGTATCAATAAAAATAGAATTACCATTATTTAGTAATGAAATTTTATCTCTGTATTGAGATTGAGATAAAATTAGCTTTACGTTGCTTAAGCTTGAAATATCTTTAAGCATTGAAACAGGAACAATTCTAGGATCTTGTGGTACATATACAGCTCTTAACTT
This sequence comes from uncultured Tenacibaculum sp., assembly GCA_938041625.1. Taxonomy (GTDB): domain Bacteria; phylum Bacteroidota; class Bacteroidia; order Flavobacteriales; family Flavobacteriaceae; genus Polaribacter. The sequence continues at coordinate 5,537 of CALISK010000425.1, forward strand.
TAAAACAGCTAAAATGCCTACTAACATTTCTATAGATCGATGTACATAAATACCAACAATATCACCAGATACTACACCTTTTTGTTTTAATATTAAAGCTAATATGGTCGCTTTATCATCTAGTTCTTTATAAGTTAAAGAAGCGTCTTTATAAACAGCAGCAACACTATTAGGAGTTTTAACAACCCAGTGTTCAAAAGCATGAATAATATTTTTATGAGGAGTATTTAATTCCTCAGCAATACCATACTTAATAAATAAATTTTTACTCTTAGGAGTTAAATTATTTAGTGTTTCAAGGTTTATTTTTTCTTTTAAAGAAAATAATTCTTCATTATTATATGTTAAATAACTAGGAATGTTATCTAAGATTGATTTTTTCATTATTTATTTTATTGAGGTTAATATTAAAATCGATGAACTGCAGTTGTCAATTTTCAAGTGTAAATAACCTTTTAAAGTATCACAGAAGTATCACAGAAAAATCATTTATATGTAACATTTAAATTCTTTAAATTTGTTTAACCCCGAATAAACCGATCTTAAAAATGAAAAAAATATTAATAATCGATGATGATAAATCAATAGTTAAACTACTGGAAATAAACATATTAAATAATGGTTATGAAACGGAGCTGGCTTTTGATGGAAAACAAGGATTGTATATGGCTCTTAATAAGGAGTTTGACTTAGTTGTTTTAGATATTACTTTACCTGAGTTAAATGGAATAGAAGTTTGTAAGAGAATTAGAGAAAAAAAACAAATGCCTATTATAATGCTTACAGGTAAAACAAATGAATTAGATAAAGTATTGAGTTTAGAACTTGGAGCAGATGATTATGTAACAAAACCTTTTGGAATAAGAGAATTAATGGCAAGGATTAAAGCTGTTTTAAGAAGGTTTGAGAGTGGATTCAAAAAAGTAAAAAGAAAAACGTTACTATTTGAAGATTTATTTATAGATGTAGATAAGCGTATTGTACTAATAGATAATAATAAAATAAACTTATCTCCTAAAGAATTCGAGCTATTAATATTATTAGCATCTAATCCTGGTAAAATTTATAGTAGATTAAATTTGCTACAAATAATATGGGGATATGATTTTAAAGGATATTCACATACTGTTAATTCACATGTTAATAGATTAAGAAGTAAAGTAGAATTAGATGTAGCTAACCCTAAGTTTATATTGACTGAGTGGGGAATAGGTTATAAGTTTAATGAAGAATTAAGGACTTCTGTAAATGAACAAATGTCGATCTTTATCTAATAAATTTATAGTAAAACTTGGTATTTTGTTTTTAATAACTGTATTAAGTATAGGTATAATTTATGTGTATGTAACTTTTTTTTTATTAGATAGTTTTTATAGCCAAACAACACAAAAGTTAAATACAAATTTGGCAGATCATCTGATTGAAGAAAAATTTAAAGATGCTTCTCCATTTTTAGATAATGGCGCTGTAAATATTAAATTATTTGATGATATAATGCATGATATGATGGCTGTAAATAGGGCTATAGAGGTGTATTTATTAGATAAAAAAGGAGAAGTTTTACATTCTTTAGTATTAGATCATAATGATAAAAATAAAGCTGCAAAAAAGATTGATTTAATTCCTATTAAACAGTTTATAGCTAATAAAGAAGTTTTTATTCTTGGAGATGATCCAAAAGATATAAAGAGTAAAAAAATTTTTTCTGCAGCTGCTTTTGAAAGTAAAGGACAAAAAGGGTTTGTATATATATTATTAGCAAGTGAAAGTTTTGAATTGGTATGTGAGAGTTTGTTTAAAGGGTATTTTTCTAAACTAATGCTCATAGCATTAATAATAACAATGCTTTTAGCAATACTAATTGGTGGAGTAAGTATTATATTTATTTCTAAAAATTTATTAATTATCATGCACTATGTAAATCGTTTTAAAGAAGGAGATTTAAATAGTAGAATACCAAACGCGAGTAAGTCTAATTTATCAATTTTAGCAACTACATTTAATGAAATGGCAGATACTATTTCGTTTAATATGAATGAAATTTACTCAATAAACACTTTTAAAAAAGAATTAATAGCTACTGTTTCTCATGATTTAAGAACTCCATTAACAATAATAAGAGGTTATGCGGAAACATTAAAAGATGGAGGGCATAAAATAACAAAACAAAATAGAAAAGAGTTTTTAAAAATTATAGAGAATAGCACCTCGTCAATCTCAAGTTTAGTAAATCACTTATCCGATTATTCTAATTTAGATGCTAAACAAATTAAACTTAAACCCACTACATTTAGTATAACTGAATTAGTTTTAGATATAACAAGACGGTATAACATAATAAAAGAAGAAAAAAAAATTCAAATACTAATATATCATAATAAATATGATTCACAATTAGTCTATGCTGATAAGGCTTTAATAGAAAGAGTTATTCAAAATATATTAGACAACTCTTTTAAATTTACTCCGTTAGATGGTGTTATTTCTTTTCATATTGAAAAGAGAAAGAATGGTTTAACAATAATAAAGATTAAAGATACGGGGCCAGGTATTAGGAAGCAAGATCAAGAATTGGTTTTTAATAAATATACTAGAACAAATTCAGCACGCCAAGTACAAGGTGTTGGGTTAGGTTTAGCAATTGTTAAAAAAATTATGGAACTTCATAATAGTGATGTTAAAATATACAATAATGATAAAAACAGAGGTTGTTCCTTTGAATTCTCTTTGCCTAGTGCAATAAGTAATTAGCTTCTTATTTAATAAAATAGGTAATTAAAATGACTATTTTTTTGAGTTTATTAGGTCTTTGTTTTTTTTAGTAAACTAAAAAGACCTTTTCGGAAGTTCAAAATTACTATTCGGAAGTTTTGTGATTTTTATGATTTTTATTTCGGTAATATTTGCCGAAAAATATATAGAATGAAACAATTTTTTTTTTTTTAAGTTTATTTATCCTATTTCTATTTAAGGGAGTGGTCACATTAGGACAAGCTGTTCTTAAGTCTCAGGATTTTGAAAATGTAACAGGTGGATGGGGATATACTAGTACTCCTACTGTTTATAATGATGTAACAACTCCTTCTAACCCTAGTGTTTGGAAACTTGTAAATGAATTAGATAATCAGAGTTATAGTAGAAAAATTATACCTTCTACTTTACCTGTAGGTAATGGTAAATTTTGGGGAATATCTAATTATGATGATACTCACGATAAACATACTCTTGTTTTTGATGATGTTGATCTTACTACCCATCCAGGTTATAAGTTATTAACTTTTTATTATAATACAGAATATACCAGTAGAAACTCTGTAACAGTTCCAGTTAGTTTAGATGGTATATTAAAAGGAGGTTATCAATTATCTCCAAGATCTAGTTATTCACCAAAAGCAGGATGGAATAAGTTTGAGTATTATGTGCCTAATACTGTAAGTACTCTAGGGGTTAGTATTAAGTGCGACCGAGGAATTAATAAAGTTAGTTATATGGCTGTTTTTGATAATTTTAAAATTGAACAAACTAATTTTATTAATGTAGAAAATAAAAGTTTACATGAACGAATAGATTCACATGATGTTTCTATTCCTATAAATTTTATGGGATATTTAAATTCGCCAGATGCAACTTTAAAAATTACTGTAGATACTACAGATCCTTATCATACAGCAGAAATAGAAGGTTTTATTATAAAGACGTCTTCTTTAAATTTTACTTCTAATAATGAAACAAAGGATTTAGTAATAACTATTAATCCTGATACAGATTTTGAAAATGATGGATTGGTGTTAAATTTAGAACTTACTTCTAAAGACGGCACAGATAGTAGTCTTTTTAATGATGATACAAATTCTTTCGATGTGTTTACTGGGTTAGTTTCTGATGTTAAAGGAAAAAAATTAGCAATTCAAACACTTCCAAAATCTAATTATGAAACAATAGTAATTCCGGTAGGGGTAATTGCTGAAGAAGGTAAAGAAATTGAATTTTCAGTAAGTTCTCAAAATTTACCAGAAGATATTGAAGTGTATTTAGAAGATAGATTAAATAAGCAATTTATAAATTTATCTAAAGAAAATTATGTAATTACTTTAAAAAATAAATTAGAAAGAATTGGTCAGTTTTATATTCATACGACTTCTAAAAGCTTAAGTGATGAAGAAATTATAGAAAATAGTAAAAGTATTCATGTGTTTAAATCTAATAAAAGAGAAGTTACTATTTCAGGTTTAAATAGTAAGACAACCTTAAAGGTATTTTCTATTTTAGGAGAAGAGTTAATGAATACTCAAATTTATAAAGGAGTTAATAAAATTGAATTACTAAATTTTTCAGCAGGAATTTATATTATCAAGTTAAATTCTGAGTTAGGTGTCATTTCAAAGAAAATTATTTTAGAATAAATTAAAAAGTAGATAGAACATTATTATGAAAAAAAATAATACACACAAAAAAGAAGACATTTCTCGTAAAGAAGCTATAACGAAAATAGGAAATTATGGTAAACATACTGCCCTTACTGCTTTAGGAACTTATTTAATTTTGAATCCTAAAAAAGCACAAGCTATGTCGCCAGCCCCCCCTGGTGATGGTTTTTAGTTTTTTTGTTAAAAAAACCTCAAGTGTTAACTTGAGGTTTTTTATTTTAGTAAAACTAATTAAGAGTAATTGAAAATATAAAAAAAATAAATTATTAATATTAAAATGGAAGCATTATCAAAAGAAAAATTAACTTGGAATGAGTTTATGAAAGTTGAAATGAGAGTGGGAACTATTATTTTTGCAGAAAAATTTAAAGAAGTAAGAAATCCAGCATATAAAATGATTATAGATTTTGGGGAATATGGAAAAAGAAAAACATCTGCTCAAATAACCAAATTATATACTCCTGAAGAATTAATAGGAAAACAAATAATAGCAGTTATAAACTTTCCTCCTAAACAAATAGCTAATATAATGAGTGAATGTTTAGTTTTAGGAGGTATTGGAGAAGATAAAGAAGTAACTTTAATAGCACCTGGAAAAACCATAAAAAATGGTACAAGAATAGGTTAATATTATAGATTCAAAAAATGTTCGTTTTATGAAAATAAGTTACAGTGGAGAAATAGAAAAGAATTAGACTAATATCTAATTCTTTATTTTTTAAAGAATTAATAAATTAATATCTCTGAAAGGTAAATCAAACCAATCGGCTACTGTTTTATTTGTTAATACACCATGATAAAAATACATACCATTACGTAAACTCTTATCAAAACGAGCAGCATTCTCAAAACCACCTTCCTCAGCTATATTTAATAAATAAGGGGTTAAGATATTACTAATAGAAACAGATGCTGTTCTAGAATACCTAGAAGGAATGTTAGGAACACAATAATGTATTACATCATGTTTTCTAAAAACGGGTTTACTATGTGTAGTAACCTTAGAAGTTTCAAAACAACCACCTCTATCTATACAAACATCTACAATTACAGCGCCATCCTTCATTTGCTCTATCATTGTTTCTGTAACTATAATAGGAGACCTGTCAATACCTCTAATAGCACCAATAGCTACATCACATCTCATTAATGCTTTAAGTAATGATTTAGGTTGAACAGTTGAGGTATATATAGGGCCAGGAACAGATTCCTGTAAACGACGTAATTTGGTAATAGAGTTATCAAAAACTTTAATTCTTGCTCCTAAGCCAAAAGCTGCTTTTGCTGCAAATTTACCTACAGTTCCGGCTCCTAAAATAACAACATCGGTAGGAGGTACACCACTTATATTTCCTAAAAGTAATCCATTACCACCATTACTAGCGGTCATTAATTCAGCAGCAATATGCATTGAGGATATTCCTGCTATTTCACTTAAAGATTTTAAAATAGGAAAAACACCATCTTCATCTTTTATATAATCATAAGCAATAGCAGTAATTCTTTTTTTAGCTAAGGCTTCAAAGTATTTTTTATTTTGAGTTTTTAATTGCAAAGCAGAAATTAGAAATGTCTGCGGATTCATTAGCTTAATTTCTTCTAAAGAAGGAGGTTCAACTTTTACTACAAGATTACAAGCAAAAACTTCTTTAATGTCGTAAGAGATTTTTGCTCCTGCTTCAGAATATTCTCTATCTGAGTAATTTGCACCTTCACCAGCACTCGTTTCTACAACAACTCTATGTCCATGTGCAACTAAAGCAGCTACAGCATCTGGAGTTAAACTAATACGCTTTTCTTCAAAATGTGTTTCTTTTGGTAAGCCTATAAATAATTCACCTTTTTGCTTTTTAATTTCAAGCATTTCAGGTTGTGGTAATAGTTGTTCTTTGGTGAAAGGAGAAAGTGAACTCATTAATTTTGTATCAGTTGAATATTTCTTAGATTATTGTCGGTCAATGTTATGTTAATATTAACAGCATTTAAAGGTACTAAATTTTTAATGTTTTCAGACCATTCTATTAAACACCAATTATCAGAATAGAAATAATCTTCAATTCCTATATCTAATGCTTCTTCTTCATTTTCAATTCTATAAAAATCAAAATGATAGATAATCTCGTCATTTGATGTAAGATATTCATTTACTAATGAGAAAGTTGGAGAACTAACTGTATCATTAAAACCTAAAACAGTACATACTTCTTTAATGAGTGTTGTTTTTCCAACTCCCATTTCTCCATTAAACAAAAGTATTTTATGATTAGCAGTTGCTATTATATTTTCTGCTATTTGATTCAATTCTTCTATAGAATAATTTATATCCATATAAATAATTAATTCGTCTTATTTTGTGTTATACACAACGCAAGGTATAATAATTTCTTCTAATGATATACCTCCATGTTGATAAGTATTTCTATAGTATTTTACAAAATGATTAAAATTATTAGGGTATGCAAAAAATAAATCTTCTTTAGCAAAAATAAAAGGGCTATTAATAGCTACAGAAGGGAGATAAATATCTTTTGGATTTTTTACTGCATATACATCTTTATTTTCATAGCTAAGACTTTTACCTGTCTTATAACGTAAATTAGCACTAATGTTTTTGTCACCAATAACTTTAGTAGGGTTACTACAATTGATAGTTCCGTGATCTGTTGTAATAATTAATTTTTGACCTAATTCTTTTGCTTTTTGAATAATTGATAATAAAGGAGAGTTTTTAAACCAACTAACTGTTAGAGATCTATAAGCTTTATCATCACCAGCTAATTCTTTAATTACTTCCATTTCTGTTTTTGCATGTGAAAGCATATCTACAAAATTATAAACAATAACTGTTAAATCGTTTTCTTTTGTACCATTATAATTATCAGCTAATTCTTTTCCGTTTTTAAGAGAGGTTATTTTATAATATTCGTGTTTAATATTTAATTTTAGTCTTTTTATTTGCTCGGTTAAAAATTCATTTTCGAATAAATTTTTACCTCCTTCATCTGTATCATTCCTCCAATAATTAGGATACCTTTTTTCCATTTCAGAAGGCATTAATCCAGAAAACATAGCATTTCTAGCATACTGAGTAGCAGTAGGCAAAATACTAAAGTAAGAATGCTCTGTTTCCTTTTTATAATGATTGTTAATGTAAGGTTCTAAAATTCTTAATTGATCATATCTTAAATTATCTATAACAACTAATAAAGTGCCTTGTTCTTTACTAATATTAGGCACTACATAGTCTTTAAAGATAGTATGAGACATAGTAGGTTTATCATCATTACCAGCTGTTAACCAACTTTCATAATTCTTTTTTATAAACCTAAAAAACAAATTATTTGCTTCAGATTTTTGGCTTTCAAGAATTTCTAACATTCCAGTGTCGCTAATATCTTCTAACTCTAATTCCCAATGTACAAGTCTTTTGTACAGCTCAACCCATTCTTGATAGGTATTAACCATAGCCAAGTCCATAGCTATTTTACGAAATTCTTGTTGATAATTTAAAGTTGTTTTTTCTGAAATTAGACGAGAATGATCTAAGTTTTTCTTTAAGCTTAAAAGTATTTGATGTGGGTTTACAGGTTTTATTAAATAATCTGCAATTTTTGAACCTATCGCTTCTTCCATTATAAGTTCTTCCTCACTTTTAGTAATCATAACAACCGGTAAATTAGGTTTTAACTGCTTTATTTGTGTTAACGTTTCTAACCCCGTAATACCAGGCATATTTTCATCTAAAAAAACGATATCAAAATTTAAGTCATTAACTAAATCTACAGCATCCGTTCCATTGGTACATGTTTTTACAGTATAATTCTTTTGTTCAAGAAAAATTATGTGAGGTTTAAGTAAGTCTATTTCATCATCTACCCAAAGAATATCCATGTTGCTCATATAGTGTTTTCGATATTTAACGCTTAAATTCTATTTTGTTGTTCTTAAAAAACTTAAAAATACGTTAATTAAATCAGTATTAGTTTGGTTTAGTTATAAAAATGAAACTACATTTGTTATAACTTCAATGAATATTATTTTGAGTAAATCAAAAACTAATAAATTAAAAATACTAAACGATCCTATTTATGGATTAGTGTCTATACCGAACTCGTTAATCTTTGATATAATTGAGCATAAATATTTTCAAAGATTAAGGCGGATAACACAAATGGGAATGACCAATTTAGTATACCCAGGAGCTCATCATACCCGATTTCATCATGCTATTGGTTGTATGCATCTAATGCAAAAAGCAATTCAAGTATTACGATCTAAAAATATAGCTATTTCTGATGAAGAAGCTACAGCTTTATGTATCGCTATCTTATTACATGATATTGGTCATGGTGCTTTTTCACATGCTTTAGAACATAGTATAGTAAATGAAATTTCGCATGAAGAAATTTCGCTTTTATTCATGAAAAAACTGAATAAAGAGTTTAATGGTGAATTAAGTTTAGCGATAGCGATCTTTGAAGGTAATTACCCTAGGTTGTTTTTTAATCAATTAATATCTAGTCAGCTAGATATAGATCGACTAGATTATTTAAAAAGAGATAGTTTTTATACAGGTGTAGTTGAAGGAAATATTTCTTCTGATCGTTTAATAGCGATGATGAATGTAAAAGATAATGAATTAGTAATTGAAGAAAAGGGTATTTATTCAGTAGAAAACTTTTTAATAGCAAGAAGGTTAATGTACTGGCAAGTATATTTACATAAAACATCACTTTCGGCAGAGATACTGTTGGTTAAAATATTAAAAAGAGCAAAAACACTAGTTAAAGAAGGGAATAAGATACCAGGAAATCATACGTTGCAATATTTTTTGTTAAATAGAATAGATAAAGAAAACTTTACAGATGAAACTTTGAACATGTTCGCAAAACTAGATGATTATGATGTTTTATCAGCTATAAAAGAATGGTGTTCTAATGAAGATTCTATCTTATCTAAACTATCTCAAATGATAATTAATAGAAAATTATTAAAAATAGAACTACAAGATAAAAGTTTTACAGAGAAATTTAAAAAGAAGTTAAGCACCAAATTAAAAGTTAAACTAGAACTTGAAGAAGATTATATTAATAATTTTATAATTTTTGGTAGTGTTTCTAATCACGCTTATAACAAAGAAATGCCTATAAAAATATTAACCAAAAAAGGTAAGGTTAAAGATATAATAAAGGCTTCAGATCATTTAAATTTACAAACATTATCGAAACCTGTGGTTAAATATTATTGTTGTTATCCTAAGAATTTTAATATGGATTAAAATTCCAAATAAGCATTCAACAAAAAATAATTACTTTTGCATTTAATGAATTTTACAGCAAAACAAATAGCGGATATTTTACAAGGAGATGTAGAAGGGAATTCGGAAGAAATAGTTTATAAATTAGCTAAGATAGAGGAAGCAGAAAAAGGTTCTTTAACCTTTTTGTCGAACCCAAAATATAGTCCATTTGTTTATACAACTTTAGCTTCTGTTATTATTGTAAGTAAGGATTTTAAATTTGATAAAGAATTAAATTCAACTTTAATAAGAGTAGAAGATGCATACAATGCTTTTGGTACTTTATTAGAGTACTATAATAAGGTGAAAAACAATAAAATAGGTAGGGAGCAACCATTGTTTATTTCAGATTCTGCCAAAATAGGAAATGAAGAATATATTGGGGCATTTACTTATATAGGAGATAACGTAAGAGTAGGTAATAATGTGAAAATTTATCCTAATTCTTATATTGGAGATAATGTTACCATTGGTGATAATTGTGTTATTTTTTCTGGAGTAAAAATATACTCAGAGACAAGTATTGGTATTAATTGTAAAATTCATTCAGGCAGTGTAGTTGGTTCTGATGGTTTTGGATTTGCACCAGATAAGGATGGAGTTTATAAAGCATTACCTCAAATTGGGAATGTGATTATAGAAGATAATGTAGATATTGGGGCAAATTGCACAATTGATAGAGCAACATTAGGATCTACTATAATTAGAAAAGGAGTAAAGCTTGATAATCAAATACAAATAGCTCATAACGTTGAGGTAGGAAAAAATACAGTTATAGCTTCTCAAACAGGAGTTGCAGGATCAACAAAAATAGGAGAGAGTTGTTTGATTGGAGGACAAGTAGGGATTGTAGGACACATAACGATAGGTGATAAAGTAAGAGTACAGGCACAATCTGGTATTGGTAGAAGTTTAAAAGATAATGAAATAGTACAAGGTTCACCAGCATTTAATTATTCTGATTTTAATAAATCATATGTTCATTTCAAAAATTTACCTAAAACAATATCAACTTTACATAAACTAGAAAAAGAGTATAAAACTCAAAGTAAAAAAAATGAGTAAGAAACAAAAAACTATCAAAAATGAAATAACCTTATCAGGTGTTGGTTTGCATACTGGTAATGAAGTTGTAATGATTTTTAAATCTGCTCCAATAAATCACGGCTATGCTTTTAAAAGAGTAGATCTTGAAGGGGAACCAATTATAGAAGCTAAAGCTGACTATGTTATAAACACCCAGAGAGGTACAAACATGGAGAAAAATGGTGTGCAAATAAATACATCAGAACATGTTTTAGCTGCAGCTGTAGGTTTAGGTATAGATAACTTATTGATAGAGATTAATGCATCTGAACCTCCAATTATGGATGGGTCTTCTAAATTTTTTGTAGAAGCATTAGAACAAGCAGGTGTAATTGAGCAAGAAGCAGACGTAAAAGAATATATAGTAAAAGAAATCATTTCTTATAAAGATGAAAATACAGGAAGTGAAATTATATTAATGCCTTCAGATGAATACCAAATAACTACAATGGTAGATTTTGGAACCAAAGTTTTAGGAACTCAAAATGCCACGCTTAGTACTATTTCTGATTTTAAAGAAGAAATATCTTCTGCAAGAACATTCAGTTTTTTACATGAAATAGAAGCATTATTAGAACATGATTTAATTAAAGGAGGAGATTTAAACAATGCTATTGTTTATGTAGATAAAGAGTTGTCTAAAAGTACTACAGAAAAATTAAAGAAAGCTTTTAATAAAGATAATATTAAAATTAAACCAAATGGAATTTTAGATAATTTAGAATTGCATTGGGCTAATGAAGCAGCAAGACACAAATTATTAGATGTTATAGGTGATTTGGCTTTGGTAGGTACTAAAATAAGAGGTAAAATAATAGCAAATAAACCAGGACATTTAGTAAATACTACTTTTGCAAAGAAACTGGCTAAAATTATAAAAGCAGAGAAAAGAAATAAAGTTCCTTCTTACGATTTAAATCAACCGCCTTTAATGGATATTCATCAAATTATGGATATTCTTCCTCATAGGCCACCATTTTTATTAATAGATAGAATTATTGAATTATCCAATACACATGTGGTAGGAATGAAGAATGTAACAATGAATGAAAATTTCTTTGTAGGTCATTTTCCAGGTTCACCAGTTATGCCTGGAGTTTTACAAGTTGAAGCGATGGCTCAGTGTGGAGGAGTATTGGTATTAAGTACCGTTCCTGATCCTGAAAATTATTTAACTTATTTTATGAAAATGAATAATGTTAAATTTAAACAAAAAGTATTACCTGGTGATACTTTATTATTTAAAGCGGAGTTAGTTACACCAATACGAAGAGGTATTTGTCATATGCAAGCGTATGCTTATGCTAATGGAAAATTAGTAGCAGAAGCAGAGTTAATGGCACAAATAAGTAAAGTAAAATAAACCAAATAAAAAAGTATGAATCAACCATTAGCTTATGTGCATCCCCAGGCAAAGATTGCTAGAAATGTCGTTATAGAACCCTTCTCTACTATTCATGCAAATGTTGAAATAGGTTCAGGTACATGGATTGGTTCTAATGTAACTATAATGGAAGGTGCTCGTATAGGAAAAAATTGTAGAATTTTTCCTGGAGCTGTTATTTCTGCAATTCCTCAAGATTTAAAATTTGATGATGAAGAGACTACAGTTGTGATTGGTGATAATGTTACAATTAGAGAGTGTGTAACAATTAATAGAGGAACAGCAGATAGAAATAAAACGATCATTGGTGATAATTGCTTAGTTATGGCGTATTGTCATATTGCGCACGATTGTATTGTTGGAAATAATTGTATTTTTTCTAATAATACTACTTTAGCAGGCCATGTAACAGTTGGGGATAATGTTGTATTAGCAGGTATGGTAGCAGTACATCAATTTGCTTCTGTAGGTAATCATGCGTTTGTTACAGGTGGTTCGTTAGTAAGAAAAGATGTACCTCCATTTGTAAAAGCAGCTAGAGAACCACTTTCTTATGTAGGTATCAATTCGATAGGATTAAGAAGAAGAGGATATACTACCGAAAAGATTAGAGAAATTCAAGATATATATAGAATTTTGTTTCAAAAAAATTACAATACTTCTCAAGCAATTGCAATTATAGAAGCAGAAATGCAAGCAACTTCAGAGAGAGATGAGATTATTCAATTTATAAAAGATTCTCACAGAGGTATAATGAAAGGATATTACAAAACAAATTAAAATTTAAAAATGGCAACTACATCAGATATTAAAAACGGATTATGTATGAGATACAACAACGATATTTATAAAGTTGTTGAGTTTTTACATGTAAAGCCAGGGAAAGGACCTGCATTTGTTAGAACAAAATTAAAAAGTGTTACTAACGGAAAAGTTATAGATAATACATTTCCTTCAGGAAGAAAAATTGATGATGTTAGAGTAGAGACACATAAATTTCAGTATTTATATAAAGAAGGTGAAACGTATCACTTTATGAATCAAGTTGATTATTCTCAAATTACATTAGAAAAAAGTGCTTTAGACGCACCTGAATTAATGAAAGAAGGAGAAATTGTAACTATTATAATTAATTCTGAAGATGAGATGCCTTTATCTGTAGAGATGCCTGCGAGTGTAATTTTAGAAGTTACGCATACTGAACCAGGAGTAAAAGGAAATACTGCAACAAATGCAACAAAGCCTGCTACAGTAGAATCGGGAGCAATAGTAAATGTCCCTCTTTTTATAAATGAAGGAGATAAAATAAAAGTAGAAACAACAAAGGGTACATATCAAGAACGTATCAAAGAATAAATTAGAAACCCGCTTTAAAGCGGGATTTTTTATATTATGAAATTTAAAGAAAGGCAAACATTAAAACAAATCGCAACACTTTTAGAGTTAGAATTTGTTGGAGACCCTAGTTTTGAAATCACAGGAATTAATGAGATACATGTAGTTCAGGAAGGAGAAATAGTTTTTGTAGATCATCCTAAATATTACAATAAAGCATTAGAATCTAATGCAACTACAATACTAATAAATAAAGAAGTTGAATGCCCAAAAGGAAAAACATTATTAATTTCTGACGATCCTTTTCGTGATTTTAACAAAATAACTAAATATTTCAATCCATTTATAGCTTCAAAAGATAGTATTTCTTCATCAGCAATTATTGGAGAAAATACGATAATTCAACCCAATGTTTTTATAGGAGATAATGTGGTAATAGGTAAAAACTGTATTATTCATGCAAATGTTTCTATAAATAACGATTGTATTATAGGCGATAATGTAATCATTCATTCAAATACTGTTTTAGGTAGTAACGCTTTTTACTATAAAAAAAGAGAAGAAGGATTTGATCCTTTAATTTCTGGAGGAAGAGTTGTTATTTCTAATAATGTAGATTTAGGAGCTTCTTGTACCATAGATAGAGGTGTTACTGGAGATACAACAATAGGAGAAGGAACAAAAATAGATAATCAGGTTCATGTAGGACATGATACTGTTATTGGAGAAAAATGTTTAATTGCTGCACAAACTGGTATTGCTGGTTGTACAGTTATTGAAGATGAAGTAACTATTTGGGGACAAGTAGGTATTGTTAGTGGCTTACGCATAGAAAAAGGCACCGTTTTAATGGCGCAAACAGGAGTTATGAAGTCTTTGAAAAAAGGAGTTTATTTAGGAACTCCACAAAAGGAATATAGACAAACAATGCGTGAAGTTATTTATTTAAAAAATGAAACAAATAAAGATAAAAAGTAACATTAATTTAATTGGTTAAACTCAATTAAAAAGTTATTTTTGCTACACTTAAATTAAAAATAAACCAATGAGCGTTTTAGTAAATAAAGATTCAAAAATTATTGTACAAGGTTTTACAGGAAGTGAAGGAACTTTCCATGCTGGTCAAATGATTGAATATGGGACTAATATTGTAGGAGGTGTAACACCAGGTAAAGGAGGACAAGAGCATTTAGGTAAACCTGTTTTTAATACGGTAGATGAATCTGTTCAAAAAGTAGGAGCAGATACTTCAATTATTTTCGTACCACCAGCTTTTGCTGCTGACGCTATTTTAGAGTCTGCAGAAGCAGGAATTAAAGTAATCATTTGTATTACTGAAGGAATTCCTACTGCCGATATGGTAAAAGTAAAATCATATATAGATGCTAAAGAAGATTGTACTTTAGTTGGACCTAACTGTCCAGGGGTAATCACGCCAGATGAAGCTAAAGTTGGTATTATGCCAGGGTTTATCTTTAAAAAAGGTAAAGTAGGTATCGTGTCTAAATCAGGTACATTAACTTATGAAGCAGCAGACCAGGTTGTAAAACAAGGGTTTGGTATTACTACAGCAATCGGTATTGGAGGAGATCCTATTATTGGAACAACTACTAAAGAAGCTGTTGAGTTATTAATGAATGACGAAGAAACTGAAGCAATTGTAATGATTGGTGAAATAGGAGGTCAATTAGAAGCTGAAGCTGCACGTTGGATAAAAGCTGATGGAAATCGTAAACCAGTTATAGGTTTTATAGCTGGACAAACAGCACCTGCTGGTAGAACAATGGGACATGCTGGGGCAATTGTTGGTGGTGCAGATGATACAGCACAAGCAAAAATGAAAATATTAGCAGAAAATGGAGTTCACGTTGTAGAATCTCCTGCAAAAATTGGTGAAATGGTAGCTAAAGTATTAGCTTAGTTTGATTAATTTTTTTCAATAAACGTTAAATTATAATTAATTTAACTTGTTAAAATCCACCGAATTCGTAAATTCGGTGGATTTTTATTTTCAATCTAAAACTAATTAATTATGAAAAAAATTAAATTGCTATTATTTAGCATATTACTTATTGCTGCATTCAGTTGTAAGCAATCTACACCTTCAGAAAAAGAAGTTAAAGTAGAACAAAGTAAAGATGCATCTGGTACTGTTTATGAAACAGTAACGAATGATCATACAGGTTTACGTTTATATACTTTAGAAAATGGGTTAAAAGTATATTTAAGTAAAAATACTGATGAACCTAAAATACAAACATATGTTGCTGTCAGAGCTGGTTCTAACTATGATCCTAAAGAGTCTACAGGTTTAGCTCACTATTTAGAACATATGGTGTTTAAAGGGACTCATAAAATAGGAACATCTGACTGGGAAAAAGAAAAAGAATATTTAGATAAGATATCAGTTTTATATGAGCAACACAGAACAGAAGAAGATGTAGAAAAAAAGAAAGAAATCTATAAAGAAATTGATAAAGTTTCTTTAGAAGCATCTAATCATTCTATTGCTAATGAATATGATAAAATGGTTAGCTCTTTAGGAGCAACAGGTACGAATGCACATACGTGGTTTGAAGAAACTGTTTATAAAAATAAAATACCAGCAAATGAATTAAATAAGTGGTTAGCCTTAGAGTCTGAACGTTTTAGTACATTAGTCTTACGATTATTTCATACAGAATTAGAAGCTGTTTTTGAAGAATTTAATATGGGGCAAGATAATGATTTTAGAAAACGTTATGCAGCTATGTTAGATGGTTTGTTTCCAAAACATCCTTATGGTCAACAAACAACAATTGGTAAAGCGATGCATTTAAAAAATCCATCGATGATCGATATTCATAATTATTTTAATACCTATTATGTACCTAACAATATGGCTATTGTTTTAGTAGGTGATTTAGATTATGATACAACAATAAACAAAATAAAAGAAACTTTTGGGAAGTTTGAAAAGAAAGAATTAGTACACCCTACATTACCAAAAGAATCACCAATTACAGAACCAATTATTAAGGAAGTTTTTGGCCCTACTTCAGAAAATATTTCTGTAACATTCCGTTCTAAAGGAGTAAACACCGAAGAAATGAAATATGTTACTTTGTGTGATATGATTATGGCTAATGGTGAAGCAGGTTTAATTGATTTAAATTTAAATCAAAAACAAGTAGTACAAAGAGCAGGTTGTTCTCCAACATTTTTAAACGATTATGGATATCATTCATTTAGTGGTACTCCTAAATCTGGCCAAACTTTAGATGAAGTTAAGGGATTATTATTAGGTGAAATAGAAAAGCTTAAGAAAGGAGAGTTTGACGAATGGATGATTGATGCTGTAGTGAACGATTTAAAACTAAGTCAGACGCAACAATATGAAAATAGTACTGCTTTAGCAAACGCTTACGTAGATGCTTTTATACATCATGAAAATTGGGATGATAAGGTTAAATTTTTAAATGATTTAAAGAAAATCACTAAAAAAGAATTAGTAGACTTTGCAAATAAATTTTACCAAAACAACTATGTAGTTACTTATAAGCGTAAAGGAGAAGATAAGAATGTAGTTAAAGTTGAAAATCCAGGAATTACCCCTGTAAACTTAAATAGAGGAAAGAGCTCAGAATTTTTAACTTCTTTTAAGAAAATGAAATCAACTTCATTAGAACCTAAATTTATAGATTATAAAACAGCTATTAAAGAAGTTAAAACTACAAATAATATTAATGTTTCTTATGTAGATAATAAGAAGAATGATTTATTCGATATGAATATCATTTTTGATATGGGTAGTGATAATGATAAAAAATTGAGTTTGGCTGCTGGTTATCTAGAATATTTAGGAACAGATAAGTATACGAATGAAGAACTTAAAAAAGAATTTTATAAGTTAGGTATATCTTATTATGTAGTTGCTACAGATGATAAAACGTATGTTGGATTAAATGGGTTAAAAGAAAATTTACCTAAAGGATTAGAGTTATTAGAACATTTATGGGACAATGCAAAAGCAGACCAAGGAGCTTATGATAAATATGTAGAAAAAATATTTAAAGGAAGACAAGATGGTAAAACTCAAAAAGGAAATATTCTTTGGAATGGTTTAATGAATTATGGGAAGTATGGTGAGAATTCTCGATTAAGAGATATTATGCAAATAGATGAATTAAAAGCTATAAATCCAGAGGAGTTAGTTAAAATAGTGAAAGGGATGAAAAACTATAAACAAAGAGTTTTCTATTACGGTAAAGATGTAAATGCAACTGTCGCTGCTTTAGATAAAAGTCATAAATTATATGGAGAATTAAAAGAATATCCAGAAGCTAAAAAGTATGTAGAAACTGAAACTGGCGGAAATGTTTTCTTTTCTGATTATGAAATGGTACAAACACAACTATTATTTTTAGCAAAAGGAGAAGCTTTTGATCCTAAAAATATGGCAGCATCAACATTATTTAATACCTATTTTGGTAGTGGATTATCTTCTATTGTTTTTCAAGAAATAAGAGAGTCTAAATCATTAGCTTATTCAGCATTTGCTTCTTACAGAGGGGCATCTAAAAAAGATGATTCAAATTATGTAATGGCATATGTTGGTACGCAAGCAAATAAGTTAGA
>CALISK010000426.1 GCA_938041625.1 uncultured Tenacibaculum sp.
GATTTTAAATTAGAAGCTTTATTCTTATGAATAATATTATTCTTAGCTAATTTATCTAACATTGAAACCACAGATGGATACATTCCTTCAGCTTCTTTCTTATCAGTTGTAGCTCTTAAAGTTCTAACAGCATTACGAGTAGTTTTATGCTGATATTTATTTCTTAAGCGCTTAGCTTCGTTACTTCTTATTCTCTTTAATGCTGACTTGTGATTTGCCATTGTTTTTATCTTAATTGTTTTACAAAAAAACTTGTAGCCCGTAGGAGAATCGAACTCCTGTTTCAAGGATGAAAACCTTGCGTCCTAACCACTAGACGAACGGGCCAAAAAATCTTATTTATTGCGGGTGCAAATATACAAATAGTTTATTTATCTACAACCTTTTTTATCATTTAATTTCAAATTGATAAAAAATTTAATTTGTAGCCCGTAGGAGAATCGAACTCCTGTTTCAAGGATGAAAACCTTGCGTCCTAACCACTAGACGAACGGGCCAAAAACAATCTTTATTTATTGCGGGTGCAAATATAAGAATAGTTTTTATTTATCCATACTTTTTTTTGTTTTTTTAATAAGCTTTTGCAAAAAGTACTCTTTTAGACGATTTTTCTCCAGTTAAAACACAAGCTCCTTCCTCTTCTTTTGCATCATTAGGGATACATCTTATAGTTGCCTTTGTTAACTCTTTTATTTTATCTTCTGTTTCTTCTGTACCATCCCAATGAGCTGAAACAAAACCGCCTTTATTTCCTATTACTTCTTTAAACTCTTCAAAAGTATTTACCTCAGTAATATGTTCGTCTCTATATTGTAAAGCCTTAGAATGTAAGTTTTCTTGAATTTCAACTAATAGTTTTTCAATAAAACTCACAACCTCATCTTGAGCTACTGTTTGTTTCTCAAAAGTATCCCTACGAGCAATCTCTACTGTTCCGTTCTCTAAATCACGATTTCCTATAGCCATTCGTAATGGGACACCTTTCAATTCATACTCTGCAAATTTAGCTCCAGGACGCATTGTATCTCTATCATCAAACTTTACAGATATCCCCTTTAACCTTAAATCTTTTACAAACTCGCTCACTTTGTTTGATATTGCTTCTAATTGCTCTTCTCCTTTATATATAGGAACAATAACAACTTGAATTGGTGCTAATTTTGGTGGCAGTACTAAACCAGCATCATCTGAATGTGTCATTATCAGCCCTCCCATTAAACGAGTAGAAACTCCCCAAGAAGTTGCCCAAACATATTCTTTTTTCCCTTCTTTAGAAGCGTATTTAACATCAAAAGCTTTTGCAAAATTCTGGCCTAAAAAATGAGAAGTTCCCGCTTGTAATGCTTTACCATCTTGCATTAAAGCTTCAATAGTATAGGTGTCATCTGCACCTGCAAAACGTTCACTTTCAGACTTCACTCCTTTTACGACTGGCATTGCCATAAAATTCTCCGCAAAAGTTGCATATATTTCTTGCATCTGTTTTGCTTCTAATACGGCTTCATTTTTAGTAGCATGAGCAGTATGTCCTTCTTGCCATAAAAACTCAGCTGTTCTTAAAAAAAGACGTGTTCTCATTTCCCATCGTACTACATTAGACCACTGATTAATTAATAATGGTAAATCTCTGTATGATTGAATCCATCCTTTGTAAGTATTCCAAATAATTGCCTCTGATGTTGGTCTAACAACCAATTCTTCCTCTAATTTTGCCTCTGGATCAACTCTTAGTTTACCTTTTTTATCTGGATCTGCTTGTAATCTGTAATGCGTTACTACTGCACATTCTTTAGCAAACCCTTCTGCATTTTTTTCTTCCGCTTCAAACAAACTTTTTGGCACAAAAAGAGGGAAATAAGCATTTTGATGTCCTGTCTCTTTAAACATTCTATCTAATTCAGCTTGCATTTTTTCCCATATTGCAAATCCATAAGGCTTTATAACCATACATCCTCTTACAGCTGAATTCTCAGCTAAATCGGCTTTTACAACAAGTTCATTGTACCATTTCGAATAATCCTCGTCTCTTTTTGTTAAATGTTTACTCATAATCAAAAGTTTGGCATAAAATTTGTTATATTCTATGCGTAAATTGTCTTTACAAAACTACGTTAAAATAGCAATTGCTACAATAAAGATGTATTTTTTTGACATTTAATATAAAAAGTTTAATTTTATAACTAAAGAACACGAATATGAAACTACATTACACCAAAACTAAACTCCCACTATATTTCTTATCGTTCCTTGTGGTAACTACATTAGTTTCATGCGCAACAACTCAATCTGTTGCAGGTAGTGATGATGGTATATATGCTGATGACTCTGAGCAACCTAAAAGAAAAATTGTTCAAACTAGAGACAGAGACTACAAAGACTATAATGATAATTATTTTACACAAGAATTAAAACGTTTAGATGACTTAAACGGTACTGACATTGTAACCGATATAGATAATTACAGTTCTGACGATTATGATTTTGAGGATGTTATCGATGAAGACAATCAAGAACCAGACACTCAAATCTCAACAAACAGAGAACCTTGGGGATACGAATCTGACTCTGATGTAGTTGTTAATGTTAATGCTGGAGGATGGGGTTTTAATTCGTTTTGGAATAGACCTTGGGGATATGGTTATAACAGATGGGGATATAACTTTTCTCGCTGGGATCACCCTGCTTACTATTGGAATTCAACAGCATTTTATGGTGGCCTAGGTGGTTTTTATGACCCTTATTTTTGTCCACCTTACTATGGATATGGTAATAGATTCGGTTATGGATATCGTAATTACAATAGATCTTATAATAGATATGGATATTACAACAATAGATATTATAGAGGATCTAGAAGAGGTATATACAGCAGAAACAATTCTATAGCTTATAATAGAAACAGACGAGCTTATTCTAGGAGTAACAGATCAACATCTAGACGTTCATCTAATATATATAGAAGAAGTAGTAGAGCTACAAGGTCAAACAATAGTTCATCTAGAATCAGAAGAGGAAGTAGAGCTACAAGATCAAACAACAATTCTTCAAGAATCAGAAGAGGAAGCAGAGCTACAAGATCAAACAATAATTCTTCTAGAGTAAGAAGAAGTAACGGAGCTACAAGGTCAAACAACAATTCTTCAAGAATCAGAAGAGGAAGCGGAGCTACAAGATCAAACAATAATTCTTCTAGAGTAAGAAGAAGTAGTGGATCTAGTACTAGAAGTTATAGTAGGCCAACTCGAAGTACAAACAGATCTAGCTCAAGAAGTTCATCTTCAAGAAGTAGAAGCAGTTCAAGAAGTTCTTCTCGTTCAAGAGGAAGTTCTAGAAGAAGATAATTTATTTTCTTAATTACTACCATTTACCAACATATTTAGAAAAAACATGAAAAGACTTATTATTTTTGTAGCAATTGCTACTAGTATATGTACGTCCTATAGTCAATCGTTAGATTATAATGATTTAGGGGTTTTATTTTCCAAAGACCAAAGGAATGGAACAGCACGTTTTAATGCCATGGCTGGTGCTTTTGGTGCATTAGGTAGTGATATTTCTGCTACAGATATCAATCCTGCGGGTGGAGCTATCGCTAGAAAAAGCAAATTCTCTATAACACTACAAAACAACAATTTAAATCGTGATGTTAATTATTACAATACTGTAAATAGTTTACAAGATGATCAATTAAATATAAATCAAGTTGGAGGTCTTTTTGTATTTGACACAAATACAAGTACAGACTGGAACAGGTTTGCTTTGATGTTTAACTACAAAGTTAAAGCTGATTTTGATAATTCATATTCAGGAAAAGGAAATAGTAATTTTCTTTTTTACAAAGAACACATCAATGACAATTCAACTCCAAAAAATCAGTTTGACAGATCTTTAGAACAACGTTTTTCTAATCAAACAAGAGGACAAAACAGCTCTTTTAATATTGGTTTATCTGCTGTTAATGACAACAAATTATTTGTAGGAGCTTCATTTAAATTTCATAATTTAGAATTTAGAGAACGTTCTTTCTTAAGAGAGATAAATGATGATGCTAATGGAAACGAGTTAGATGTAGAAGACATTAATGAACGATTCATAGATAGTAATGGTTTTTCTTTTAATGTAGGGTTCATATATAAAGTTAATAAATTTATTAGAATAGGTGCTGCTTATGAATCGCCAACATGGTACCAAGAAGCTTTAGAGGAAAGAGCAAGCTCTTTAACTATGTTTGAGGTAAATAATCTTAGCATAAATGGTCTTGAAGAAAATAATGTAGAAGGACCATATTCTCTTAGATTTAGAACTCCTAGTAAATTAACTGCCAGTGGAGCTTTAATCTTTGGTAAGAAGGGGCTTTTAAGTTTTGACTATACATATAAAGATTTTAGAAACATTAGATATTTAGATGCAGATACTATTTTACAAGATGCAAATCAATTTTTCGAAACCGACTATAGAGCTACACACTCTTTTAATGTAGGAGCAGAATGGAGATTTGAAAAAATAAGTTTACGTGGTGGATATTTTTACGAGAAAGATCCAAATTTAGTAGCAGGAGGAAATACTAATACAGACAACATAAGAGGTTTCAGTACTGGTTTAGGTTATAATTTTGGAAACACTCAAATTGATTTATCGTATCAAAAATCTGAAAACACAGAGTTTTTCTCTCTGTACAACACAGGAGATATTAATATAGATAATAACACTTCTAAAATTTCAGCTACACTTACATTTAGCTTATAAATTTATAATTGGGGATTATAAAACCTCTTAGGTATTGTTTTAAAAACGAATATAACCTAAGAGGTCTTTTTATTTAATCACTTTTTTACTGTAATTTTGCATACTCATTATTACTTATGACAAATATTAAAATTCAGATAGAAAACACAAATAACGATAGTATTATTAAATTTGTTAGTAATACCATTATTATAAATGGAGGTAGCTTTGAATACAACAATATAGACGAAGCTAAAGACGCTCCATTAGCACAACAACTTTTTCATCTTCCTTTTGTAAAAAAAGTATTTTTAACTGCCAACTTTATTGCAATACAATGTTATGATATTGTTGAATGGAATGATGTGCAAGATGAAGTTAAAACACAAATTGAAGCTTATATTAATGATGGTAATACTATTATTAATGATAGTTCTTCAAAAAAAGATGCTATAGAAGTCTATGCTGAAGTTACTCCAAATCCTTCGGTTATGAAGTTTGGCACAAACAAAGCATTAACAAAAATAGATGTTGAGTTAAAAAACATTGAAGAAGCTAGTAAATCTTCTCCTTTAGCTATGGAGTTATTTAACTTTGCTTTCGTTAAAGAAGTTTTTATTTCAGAAAATTATATTTCTGTAACAAAATTTGATGTTATAGAATGGAATGAAGTATATCAAGAAATAAGAACCTTCATTAGAAAATATTTGCAAGAAGGAAAAACTATTATTTCAAATATTCCTCAAAAAGAAACTCAAGGAACTCAAGAAACAGCAATAACCAATACTGAAGATTTAGATGAGACATCATCTAAAATTGTTGCTATTTTAGATGAATATATAAAACCAGCAGTTGCTTCAGATGGAGGAAATATTGCTTTTAGGA
Organism: uncultured Tenacibaculum sp.; assembly: GCA_938041625.1. Lineage (GTDB taxonomy): Bacteria > Bacteroidota > Bacteroidia > Flavobacteriales > Flavobacteriaceae > Polaribacter. The sequence goes on from CALISK010000426.1 coordinate 5,611, forward strand.
AATACGATCCTGAAACAAAAAAAGTAAGTGTTATATTACAAGGAGCTTGTAGTGGCTGTCCTTCTTCTACTATAACCTTAAAAAATGGTATTGAAACTATGCTAAAAGAAATGTTACCAAATCAAATTAACGAAGTTATAGCTATAAATGGGTAAACAAATAAAACCTTATAAAGATTCTGATTTAGGAAAAAAGGAACAAGTTGCTCAAATGTTTGACACCATTTCTGAAAGTTATGATGGATTAAACAGAGTAATTTCTTTAGGAATAGATGTTAGCTGGAGAAAAAAAGTTGTAAAACTAATTGGAGAAAACAAGCCACAACATATTTTAGATATAGCTACAGGTACTGGAGATTTAGCACTAATGATGGCTGACCTTAAACCAACCAAAATAATTGGCTTAGACATCTCAAAAGGCATGTTAGAAGTTGGTAAACAAAAGATACAAAAAGTTAATTTAAGCGATACTATTGAAATGGTCGTAGGAGATAGTGAAAACATTCCTTATGACGACAATACTTTTGATGCTATAACTGTTTCTTTTGGTGTTCGTAATTTTGAAAACTTAAACAAAGGACTTACAGAGATTTTAAGAGTTTTAAAGCCCAATGGCAAGTTTGTTGTTTTAGAAACTTCAAACCCTACTAAATTCCCTTTTAAACAAGGTTATAAATTATATACCAACTACATTTTACCGGTCATTGGAAAATTATTCTCTAAAGACAAAGTAGCCTATTCATATTTATCAGAAAGTGCTAATTCTTTCCCTTTCGGAAAAGAGTTCAACAATATTTTAATAAAAAATGGGTTTAAGAATGTGAAGTGCTCACCTGTTACATTTGGTGTCGCTTCTATTTATACATCAACTAAATAATTATGTTAAAAAAGCTTTTTATTTTTAGTTTTTTATTTCTGTTAATTCTTAGCGCTTATGCTCAAAGAGAACGTGTTGAAAACTTACCAAATTTCGATAAACGATTTATTCATTATGGTTTTTATTTAGGTTTAAATACCAATGGATTTAAAATTGCATATAAGCCTAGCTCATTTTTAAATGCTGAAGTTGAAGTAACTTCTGATGTAGGTTTTAATGTGGGGTTAATAGGTGATTTACGCTTACACAAAAACGTAAATCTTCGTTTTGAACCTGGGTTAGTTTCCAATACCAAAACATTACGTTTTAAGCACATTGCAAATGAAACCCAAGGTACAAGAGAAGTTGGTAATACATATTTACATCTTCCTTTTATATTTAAATTTAGTACAGATAGATTAAATAATATTCGCCCATACGTATTAGGAGGAGCTTCTTTTGATTATAATTTTTCTAGTAATGAAAAAAATCAAGATGATAATTTTTCTGGTCAATTCAGACAATCATCAACTAGTTTCATGTATGAATTAGGTATTGGTATAGACATATACCTTCCTTATTTTAAGTTTTCTCCATCTATTAGAGGTGTATTTGCTATTAATAATGAAATTAAATACGATAATAGAAGCCCTAGTCAATGGACTGATCCTATAGATTTTTTAGGAACAAGAGGAATTTTCTTACACCTTTCTTTTGAATAAAAAGCTTTCAAGAATAAACATTATCTGTTTATTCTTTTTACATTATACAAATAAAAAAGAGTTGCTTAATAAGCAACTCTTTTAGTTTATTCAGAAAATTGATTCCCCCCGAAACCTCATTTCTTATATGTTAAGACACTTCTTTTTATTATAAGTCACAAAAAATAACATTCTATTTTCTTTAAAGTAATTTTAATCTCTCTTTATATAGTAAAACCTTTCTAAAAATTTAAATATCCTTCTTTTATAAATAAAAGAAGAGCTAGTAAACTAGCTCTTCTTAAATACTAACATATTTGAAAATAGATATTTATATCCCCCAACATAAATTCTATTATTATTAAGACACTTCTATTCACTTTGAGTCACAATTAAAATAAAATTTAACTCAATCCTTTTAACTCTTTTAAACTATAATATTAAAAACACCTCTTTATTTAAAGATAAAATATGGAATTAAAAAACAGGAAAACAAAGTTTTCCTGTTAAAGATTGATCAACAATCTGTTTTTTACAATAATTTTGTTCTAAAATATTAAACGCAACTATTAGGACTTGGACTACATGCCCAAATTTTTTGCACTGGACAAAAACAAGCAAATTCTCCTTCTGGGCATATTGGCGCTCTTCCTCCAGTTACTTTTTTTTGTTCAGTTTTGTTTAAGTTTTTTCCTAAATTTAAAATTGTTTTTTTCATAATTTAATCTATATAAGCGGTATAATTAATCTTAGAACTTTTAAAGACACTCTAAGCTTGCGTCTATCTTTCGAAAGAATATTTTAATAAATTCATAAATTTGACAAATACATTATCTCTTAGCAACCTTATAAAGCTAACCATTAAAAAGAACTATTTTACATGTATACTTCTTCTTTAACTTATCTTTAACTGAAGTAAT